>JANMIM010001216.1:0-4426 GCA_031375795.1 Bacteroidota bacterium | reverse complement strand
GGCGGCACCACCACCACGATCACCTACGTGGCCACTGCCAGCAACGGCTCGACGGCCACATGCAGCTTCACGGTGAGCGTGGGCCAATGCGAAGTGTTCTACTGCAATGCACAGGGTAACAACTCCTGCAACGAGTGGATCAGGCGTGTGGCAGTGAACAACCTCGACAACTCGTCGGGTAACAACGGTGGCTATGCGAACTTCACACAGTACAGCGCCTCGGTGTCGAGGGGTTCGAATTCCAACCTCTTGTTGCGTGCCGGTTACTCGGGAAGCTCTTACACCGAGTTCTGGAGAGTCTATGTCGACTGGAACAGGGATGGTGACTTCAATGATGCAGGCGAGCTGGAAGTGAGCGGCAACGGTGTGGGTACCATCAACCTCAACTTGTCTACGCCAATCGATGCAGCCATCGGCAGCACCAGGATGCGTGTGATGATGAACCGCGGCTGTGCACCAACTGGACCATGCTCCAACGTGAGCTACGGCGAGGTCGAGGACTACACACTCAACGTGACCGGATCCAACACACGTGGGGCCGTCGTGTCCAACGGCATGAGCGAGACCGAGGCTGGGGCAGGTGAGTCCGCTGGGTCAAGCGACGGCGGCACTCTGAAATTCACCAACGTGTATCCAGTGCCAACCGCTGAAGTTCTGAACGTGGGCTTCGAGACCGCGTCAGAAGGCAGAGTAACTGTACAAGTCATGACGGTAGACGGTAAGCTTGTGATGACCGACGAGCAAGAGGTGACCCTCGGCTCCAACGTGATCCAACTCAATGTCACCGACGTGACCGCAGGCACCTACTTTGTGAAGGTGATCAACGGGACGGATTCCTTCACCAAGAAATTTGTGAAGCAATAGGCCCCTGTCAATTGAAATGATCGATGAGGCCGCTCCGATGGGGCGGCCTCTTTGCGGTGGTGCGTGCGGGTCTTGGGATTTCCCACCGGCGGAGTGCCCGGGATTGCCAGCCTGGCGCAATCAGGTCCATGGGTTTTTCGATGCGCCTTCTCTGCGGATGCAATGGATTTGGTGGTGGATTGCATGACTGGCATGCTGTTGGGCTTCTCCAATTTGGCTTTGAGGCGATCGCGCCCCTGCCGGGCTGGTGGTTTATGGGTTTGGCTTGGCTGAGAGCGATGACTTATCGTACCACTTTGGGGCAAGGGATTTGTGCTTGTGGCTGGGTGCAAGGCCGTTCGCTCGGCTGGCAATCGTGCCTTTTTATGACTTTGGGCTGCTTCAACGGTTCACAGCGGCGGATATACCACACCGATAGGGGCATCGGCTTTGCTACGCATCAACGTTAGATAGGCAAGGACTTGGGTGCTGATGCCTGAAGTGGGGTGGTCGATGCGCTATGTATATTTGGGATGGAATGGTCGTCAAGTCAGGTGAATCAACAGGTTCCAAAAATGAAAAATCCGCCATCAAGGCGGATTTTTTGTATTGATTTCGGGAGGCGCATCAATCCTGCAAGACAGAGTGCTCCTTGCGGATGCGCTCTTGCAGGGTCATGAGTGCGTGCACGACGGTTTCGGGGCGGGGAGGGCAACCAGGGATGTAAATGTCGACGGGCAAGAATGTGTCGACGCCTTGGGTGACTCCATAGACACGGTGCATGCCACCGGTGGAGGCACAGGCTCCCATGGCCATGCACCATTTTGGATCAGGCATTTGGTCCCAAATACGCTTGACGGCGTGTGCCATCTTGTAGGTGCACCAGCCGGCTACGATCATCACGTCGGCCTGCCTTGGTGAAAAGCGAAACACCTCGCTGCCAAAGCGAGAAACGTCGTAGCGTGGGCCAGCAAACGACATCATCTCGATGGCGCAGCATGCCAGACCCATCGGCATCGGCCAAAGGGCGTTGGTGCGACCCCAGTTGGTGAGCGCATCCACGGTGGTGAGCAGAAATCCTTGCTTCGCAAGCGCTTTTTCAATTCCCATATTCTTTTTCTTATGCCTTTGCTCTCAAATAATGGATATAATTGGTCGAGACGGGCTCGATCCCAAAGCCGCGAACGGCATTCATCATCTGCCCGATATGGTAGGTGCTGTGATCGACCATGTGAACGACAATTTCCCAGACGGCATTGGAAAATCCCTCGCCGGTGGAGATGAAATACTCCACTTGCCGGTGCATTTCTTCGGGCTTGGCAGTCTCGATCAAGCTCAGCCATTTGTCGTTGACATTTTTCCAAGCTTCGAGGAGCCCATGAACGTCCGAGGACTTCATCGTGGCCACTGCATCGCGGTCTACACGGCCCAGCCAAACCTTTTCGGCCCAGACCAAATGATTCAAAATAATGTTCAAAGAACCAAAACTGCCATGAAGTTCTTCTCCAAACAGCTTTTCATCGACCTCCATCAGCAGGTCACTGATCTTCTTGCGGCGCCAAGCGTGAAATAGCAACAGTTCACGGCACCATGCCTCTTGTCCGGCATTGGCTGCTAGTCCCATTCCAAGCCGCCTTTTTTCCAGACGTAAATGTATCCTACGAATAGGATCACGACAAACACAAACATCTCGATCAAGGGAAACAGACCTGATCCCAGAAGTTCTGGTCCCTGGGCTTTGGCGATCAATTGGGTGTAATTCACAGCCCAAGGGTACATGAACACAACCTCGATGTCAAACAAAATGAACAACATGGCGACCATGTAAAACTTCACCGACATGCGGTCATGGGCGGTGCCCACGGGGTCCATGCCAGATTCATAGACCGATTCCTTCACCTTGTTGGGGCGAAAAGGTCCCATGAGCTTGGAAAGATTGACCAGCAACAATCCCAAACCGATGGCCACGACGCCCAAAATGAAGAGTGGCAGGTATTGCCCGATTGGGCCAAAAGTATTCAGGTTTTCACCCATAGTCATCCATGAAATTTACCAATGCAATAATAGAAAAAAGGTAGGAGGATGAAAAAGGAATCGTGACAAAGACTGGGGATTTCTTCGGGGGCCTTCAAATCCAAGGCAAATGGTTGATCATCAGCATAGACCGAGGTAGAGGAGGTGCTTGGTCTTGAAAAATTCCTCTGAAAACCAGTCTGAAATCGGGGTCATGAGAGGTGGATTGGGGGATTGCAAGCGGGAAAGTTCCTGGGTGAGGTCCTCGCCACGCAAGTATAGTATACCATTTGGGAGCAGATTTTGGTGACGGCAGTGGATGCGCTTTCTCACCCAAGGTACAAATTGATCCATGGATGCGACGGCGCGGCTCACGACAAAATCGTATTGGTCACGGATGTCCTCGACCCGTTGTATAGTGGGGTGTACATTCTTTAGGTCAGCGAGTGCGGTGATGGCCTGGACCACCTGGATTTTTTTTTGCCGTGAATCAACCAGGTGAAACTCGCATTCAGGGAAGAAAATGGCCAAGGGGATGCCCGGAAAGCCACCGCCCGTGCCTACGTCGAGGACTTTGGTTCCAGATTTGAAGTGAATCGATTTAGCTATGGCAAGGCTATGGAGAAAATGCCGCTCGGCGAGGTTCTCCATGTCCTTTCGACTGATCACATTGATCTTGGAATTCCAGTCGACATAGCCCTCAAAGGCGCACTGAAACTGGATCATCTGGCTCTCAGAGATCTCGCCTGGGAAGTATTTGTGGAGCAATGCCGCGAGCTGGGCAAAAACTGGCACCGAAGTTGGCATTTCCGTCATGGCACAAAACTAATAAAGGAGGCCGACTATGAAAAAGTTGATATTTATTCTCCTCACCCTCTGCACCACGAGCGTCTTTGCACAATGGACGGCAGGTTGCAGCAACACTTACTATGCAGGTTCCTGCGCCTCCACCCGTGTGCGGTGGGAGCTGAGCAACTGCGGGACCTATCGCTGGTATGTGAATGAAGCCTCCTATTGGGTGCCCGGTCAGTGGGTCTATAACAACGGATGCCGGACGTGGAACGATGGCTACTATGGCTGGCGTTGTGTCAATCGGGTGCCTGTGTACCGCACGCACGTCTGCAACAACGTTTGCGGGCATCAATACGGTGTCTATGCAGGTGGCGGTTGGAACGGTGGGCACGTCTGCACCAATACCTGCCAGCATTATGGCGGGGGTTACTATACCGGCGGCCATGGAGGCGGAGGTGGCCATGGATACAATGGCGGCGGATACTATGGTGGATCTGGAGGCGGACATGGCAGTCATGGTTATCATGGTCATGGATACCGCGGGGGGAACGGTGGCGGCCAAGGTGGCGGATATGGCGGCAACGGTGGCGGCCAAGGCGGCAACGGATATGGTGGCGGCCAAGGTGGCAACGGATATGGTGGCGGTCAAGGCGGCAACGGATATGGCGGCGGTCAAGGCGGCAACGGATATGGCGGCGGTCAAGGCGGCAACGGATATGGCGGCGGTCAAGGCGGCAACGGCGGTGGTCAAGGTGGCGGCGGCGGATATGGTGGCGGC
>JANMIM010001204.1:0-1489 GCA_031375795.1 Bacteroidota bacterium | reverse complement strand
GCAGGAAGGGGATGCCGCTTGCGATCGCGTTGTCGATCTTGCCTTCCATTGTCAGGGAATCGTTGGCTGCAAATGCATACCAATAGGCGTGGGCGCTGAAAATGAGGTTGTGCGCGGGATCGGCAGCCTGCAAATTTGCACCTTCCAAGGCCAATACATCCAAATTGGTGCCACAATCGGGGCCATCGATCAGGATCGGCACGGTAATGCCTGCATTGCGCAGCGTTTGCACGATGCCCGTGTAGGTGCTCACGTATGTGGCCTGCGCCGCAAACGGATCGGCGGTCCAATTCACGTACAAGGCCTCGTTGGCGATGTTGAGGATCACGCTGTGCTTGTATTTCTCGATGAGCGCGAGCACGTCGGGCTGCACCCACCAATTGGCCATCGTCGTCAAGGCGCTGGGATCGTTTTGGCAGGTCTGGTCATGCAGCTCGATGATCGGAATCAACTGGGATTGAATGCATTTGCTCAAGGCGCTGTCGAGATTGACGAGGTCGCTATAGGTCGTCGTTGGCGTGCCGGGTTCCGGAGATTGGTACCAAGGCAAGCGCACGCAATTGGCTCCCGACAGCGCGATCTCCGCGATGTTGAGTTCCGACGGCGACCAACCCCAATTGTAAGGCGCATAATTTACCCCGCGCAGCAGCAGCGTGTCACCGCAAGGACCGAGGATGAGATTGCCCTGCACGGAGATGGTGGTGCCGAGCTGGGCGGAAGCTGTCGTGCCCACAAGGAGGAGCATCAACATTGTCAAAAGGTAATTCTTGAGATTCATGATTCTATGAGGGAAATTATTGAGAACCATCGCCGGCAAAATAACGCGGCGACAGCACAAATATGGATGTCGGGATCCCAGCTACGATGGGCCGATCTTCATTTGGGAGATATGGGTTTTTGTTTGGGGCAAATGCAGCCGCGCCTCATTTCACGGGAAAAAACACCCTCATTCCCCCTTGCCAAACAACTTTCGGCACAATTCCTCTGATTGTTGGGCACCTTCCGCTGTGAAATGCACCGACTTGTTTTTGGACTTGGGGTTGCTGATCATGCCTTTTTGGTGCAAGCGCTCCAACGCGCCCCAGTTGTGGCCTTTCCAAGCCCCGACCGGTCCATCATCGCCAAAGCTGGTCAGGTACAGCAGCGCAAGCACAGCTTGATCGATTTTTTCTTCGTCTAGTTCCAAATCCTAATTTACGTTTCCGAAGGAAATATTCAACAAGTACCTTACGCGACGCTTCGTAACGGGCTTTGCACTTTCCGCTGCATTTGCTTATTTTTGATCAAACTAGGTGATATGCTCACGAAAGAAAAAGTGATCGAATCCATCAAACTGATGCAGGAACCGTTTTCAATCGATGAATTGATCGAAAGAATGCTGGTCCTCAAAAAAGTAGAGATTGCGCTGGAACAATCCGCACAAGGACGAGGGATTCCAGATGAGGAACTTGACGCCCATTTGCCCGAATGGTTAAGATAGTTTGGCAAC
>JANMIM010001186.1:0-1838 GCA_031375795.1 Bacteroidota bacterium | reverse complement strand
CCCATAAAACATGGCGCTCCTGCCATTCATCTCCATCGCCCAGGATGTTTTTCAGATTTTCCCAAGCCTCTTTGCCGGCCATTTTTTCATTGCCCGCATCCGACTCCTCACCGTCCTCACCCCCCGCCAATTCCTCAAATCGCTCCTTGAGGCGGCACAATTTGCGGTAATATTCATCGGCATCCCGCTCGGGCTCCAACCCGATGCCGGGAAACAGCCCCAAGTGGATGCGGTTTGCGGGCAGCCAATCCACCCGAATGTATTGGTTCACCACCAAGTCGCAGGCAATGTTGAAGATGTCTTTTTGCGCATATTCCTTGCCACGGAATATATGCTTAAAAACGACGTGCAATATTTCGTGTTTCACCAGTCCCATTTGGAGATTGCGCGTGAGCAATTGTGTTTTCCAAAACAATGGGTTGATGTGCAATTTCACATGGTGACCCGATGGGCCGATCGCCATCGTCTGGATGCGTTCATGGACTTCCTTGAGGATGCCGACAAAAAAGTGCCCGTAAAATGGCTCCTCCAAGATCAGGCTGCTTGTGGCGCGCGACACTTCGTCGAGGATGTCATTGGCATTCCAATCCATGCTACATATTTTCGAGGAAAACCATGCTCAATTCAGGGCGTTGCCAGAGGGATTTGAGGCTCATATTGCCTTCTCGCATTACGTCTTGTGCGATCATGAACCGCATGTCGTTGGGGAAAAAATCGAGCAGCAAAAAGCGCACGACATTGTCCTTTGCATTTCCTTGCAAGTCGGTGTTTTGCGTGATGAGAAAATTGAACAAGCGGGTGGATATGACAGACAAAATGTCGACTCTTTTGGTTTCTCCGATCACGATTCGCCGCAGCGGATCAGCGATTTGAGCTTCAAAATCAGTGGATTCCAAGATCTCTTGTGGCGATGGCAATTTGTTGAGGCGGTTGCTGGCAAAGTTGATGAACGATGTCACGGTGGCCGCATCGAGGCAGGCGTCGCCGAGCATTTTCACCAGTGGCAAATGGTCCTGGAGGTTCTCGATCGTGGAGATGCTTTCAAAAAATTGCACGAGGCTGCGGGGCGTCGTGCGTTCGCCGGTGATGACCTCGGGATAGCTCAAGACAAAATTGATGCCGCGCGGATCGACATTGTTTTTTTCAGCCCATATCGCCCAACTTTTAAGGTCAAAAACCATGGTCACGTGCATCATGCGCGTGAGCATCGCAAAGTCCATCGGCGTCACGGAGTAGTCGCCGCCGTCGGGGTTTGCGGTGAGCACCACCTGCCACTTGGGAGGCAATTTCCAAGACACCAATTCATAGTTTTGGAGCAGCTGCATGATGCCGCGCAATATGCGGTCGTCTGCACGGTTCACGTCGTCGATGAGCAGGATGCCGGGACCTTCCTCGCGGGGCACCCAATCGGGGGCCACAAACTCGGTCGCAGCCTTGCCGTGGGCTTGATCGACCACGCGGGGCATGCCCACGAGATCGCCCATTTCCTCAAATTGCGCCGGCGCGATGTAGGCCCACTTGTAACCCAATTCCTGGGCCAATTGCTCGACGAGCTGTGTCTTGCCGATGCCATGCTGCCCCCATATACAGAGCGGCGTTTTCTTGCGGCCACCCGCCTCGGTGCGCGCGTTGGCAGCAAAGGTGTGCCTCAGGAATTCCTCGACTTCCTTGCTGCTGCACTTGGTGCCGTAGTAGATGTATTGGTGTTGCGCCATGGATGCAAGTTAATCGAGATTCTCCAGATCGACGCAGCAATTGGCGGGTCGGGCGCGGGTAATTTATTATTAAAAACGGGGGGGGATAAAAATTAAACAAAAAAAACAGCCCCGTGGGAAACA
>JANMIM010001174.1:0-1460 GCA_031375795.1 Bacteroidota bacterium | reverse complement strand
TCCCAAGTGATCAATATCCACGCTGTCAAGGTGCCCAATCCCTTGGCGATGAAGTTTGAAGTGCCTGATTTGCTGCTGACGCCAGGCGCATATACGTTTGCCAATCCCCTCGATGCCCGTCGTTCGCCGATGGCCCTCAAGTTGTTTGGGTTTGACTATGTGCAGCAGGTGTTCATAGCCAAGAACTTCATCACCGTTACCAAAAAGGAGGAATTGCCGACTTGGGACAGCCTGTTGATCGACATCAGGATCATCATCAAGAAGCATTTGGAGTCTGGCGAGCCGCTGTTTGGGTTTGATGCCAATGTCGTGGAGGCGCTGCCGGAAGGGGAGGGCTACCTGGTCGAAAAGATCAGGGAGACGCTCGACCAGCAGATTCTGCCTGCCACTTGGCAAGACGGCGGTGAGATTTATTTTGACTCGTTTGTCGATGGCGTGGTCAAGGTGAAGCTCGCGGGGAGCTGCGTAGGCTGCCCATTTGCGCCGCGCACGATCAAGCATGGCGTGGAGGTGCTGCTCAAGCGGCACTTTCCCGACGTGGTCTCCGTGACAAGCGACGATGTGGATTGGGGCGACACGATCCAGGAAGTGAATGCCGAGTTTGAAGCATGAGCACGCCCATCGTCCATTTCCATGACTGGGGCAGCGTGCGTTACCAAGCTGCTTGGGACCGCCAAGAGGCCATCCTCCAAGAGGGCGTCCTCATCAAAACCAATAACCGCAAGTTTCCCGACGCGCCGCAATTGGTTCCGGCCAATCATCTGATTTTTTGCGAGCACCCCCATGTGTACACGCTGGGCAAGAGCGGCAGCATGGACAACCTGCTGCTCGATGCGGAGCAATTGCAGGAGCGGCAGATCGATTTTCACAAGATCAACCGTGGCGGAGACATCACCTACCACGGCCCGGGGCAGATCGTGGGTTACCCGATCCTGGACCTCGAGCAATTCAGGCCCGACATCCACGAGTACCTGCGCAAGCTGGAGGAGGCCTGCATCGACACGCTGGCGGAGTATGGGATCGTGGGCGGGCGCATCGACGGCCTCACGGGCGTGTGGATCGACACCGAGGGACCCGACCCGCGCAAGATCATGGCGATCGGCGTGCGCTGTAGCCGGTGGATCACCATGCACGGCTTCGCCTTCAACGTCAATAGCGATCTAAGCCTCTTCAAAAACATCATTCCTTGCGGCATCGACGACAAGGGCGTGACCTCATTGGCTGCCGAGTTGGGCCACGAAATGGACTTTGAGGCGGTCAAGGGGCAAATGAAGCATCATTTGCAGTTGCAATTTGGATTCACCTGGGGAGAATAATCCTGCCGTTCCGGGCTTATTTCAGCACATCCACGCGCTTGGTGCCGCTGTACTGGCCGTCTATCTCCAAGCGTAGGAAATAGATGCCTGCCCCGAGCGTACCGAGGTCCAGTGTGGCATCCTCAGCCGCCGACAGCAGTTGGG
>JANMIM010001326.1:0-3508 GCA_031375795.1 Bacteroidota bacterium | reverse complement strand
TGGGCGATGGCCTTGCCGCAAAACAATATCAAAGCCGCAAAAAGGATACTCAGCGTCGTTTTCATAGGCAACAAAGATAGGGGTTTTGGAAAATGGACAATACATCATGGAAAATGAATACGTTTCACGCTTCGCAAGAAGCGTACCATTTGCAACGGCGCCCGCCTTTACAGCCCATTCAAACGCAAAAAGCATGCGACCGTGGGCCGCATGCCTTTTGATATTCCCCCAGGCCCAGGCCTAGAGCAGCTCGCTCGCCAAGTTGGCCAGCTCGGAGCGCTCGCCCTTTTGCAGGGTCACGTGGGCATAGAGCGGATGGTCCTTGATCTTGTCGATCAGGTAGCTCAAGCCGTTGGATTCCGAATCCAAATAGGGCGTGTCGATCTGCCGCACGTCGCCCGTGAAGATGATCTTGGTTTCCTCGCCTGCCCGGGTGATGATCGTCTTGACCTCGTGGGGCGTGAGGTTTTGAGCCTCGTCCACGATGAATATGATGTGTGACAAGCTGCGGCCCCTGATGTAAGCCAGCGGTGTGATCTGCAACTTCTCCTGCTCGACCATGTCCTTGATGATCTTGTGCTCGGGACTCGCGTCTTTGAACTGGCTCTGGATGAATTTCAGGTTGTCCCAGAGCGGCTGCATGTAGGGATCGAGCTTGCTTTTGATGTCGCCGGGCAGGAAGCCGATGTCCTTGTTGCTCAGCGGCACGATGGGGCGCGCCAGGAAGATTTGGCGGTATTCACGGCGGCGCTCCATCGCCCCGGCGAGTGCGAGCAGGGTCTTGCCCGTGCCCGCGACGCCCAAGAGGCTCACGAGGCGCACGTTGGGGTTCAGGACAGCGTGCAGCGCAAATGTCTGCTCGGCATTGCGGGGCGTGATGCCAAAGGCCGCCTTTTTCTCGACCTTCTCGATCAAGCCGAGGATCGGGTTGTAGTAGGCGAGCACGCTGCTCTTGCCGTTGCGCAAGATGAAATATTGGTTGGCGCGCACCCGCTTGAGGCCGAGTTCCTCGGGCTTGATGCCCTCAGTGCGGTAGATTTTGTCGATGATCTCATGGCTCAGGCCCTCCATCGTCGTGATGCCGGCGTCGAGGTTTTCGATGTCCTTGACCTTGCCGGTCGTGAAGTCCTCGGCCATCACGTTGACGGCCTTGGCCTTGAGCCGCAGGTTGATGTCCTTGGTCACCAACACGACCTTGCGGCCGGGGTAGGACTTTTGCAAGGTGAGCGCAGTGTTGAGGATGCGGTGGTCGGCCTTCTTTTCGCCAAAGACCTCCTCGGCATCGAGGTCACTGTCGCCGCTCATGGCCACCATGAAGCTGCCGGTGTCTTGGCCATTGATCGGTGTCCAGTGGTTGATCAAGTCGGTGCCCGCGAGGTCGTCGAGGATGCGGATGAACTCCCGCGCCTCGTAGTTGATCATGTCATTGCCCTTCTTGAAGTTGTCGAGCTCCTCCAATACGGTGATGGGGATCACGACATCATGCTCCTGGAAGCTGCGAATGGAGTTGTGGTCATACAAGATCACCGAGGTGTCCAAGACAAAGATCTTGCGCACATCGATTTCCTTGGTCTTGGCACGAGCAGTTCTTTTTTTGGGGCTTTCGCCAGAGGGTTCTTGGGATTGAAACATATTTTTGATTCAATTTGACTAGCCAAATCTATCCAGTTGCAACCCGTTTGTCAGCCGTTTTTTTTCACAATTTGGGGAGAATTCTTCCCGATCGACCACAAATGAACATGCAATCTGGAACAAACGTTGACGCTAGGTGACATTACGGTGAACAGGCATTTCCAAACGGTCGATGTAAGAAATTTTGAGAATGAATAAAACATGTAGGTACATGCATTGTTGTATGTTCTTATATTTGCAGCGCGATTCAGGTCGAATCGTAGCATTTAGGACGTAAAAGAAATCTTATTACACCTTGTCAATTGATATGAAAAACTTCGCAAAATACCTTTTCATTGCCCTTGTGGCTGCAATGATGTTGGCTCCGATGGCCAGCAAGGCTCAAGCTTGGGCTGCAGATCCTGTGCACAGCACCGTGATGTACACCGTGCGTCACATGGTCACCCCGATGCCCGGTGCATTCAAGAAATACAGCATCGACATGACTTGGGATGCCGCCAAGCCGATGGAAGCCACCGTCAACGCCACCCTCGACGCCAGCTCCGTGAAAATGGGCATGGACAAGCTCGAAGGCCACTTGCAGTCCCCCGACTTCTTTGACGTCGCCAAATTCCCAGAGTGGACCTTCAAATCCACCAGCATCGCCAAGGGCAAGAGCCCCAAGACGGGTGGCACAGGCTATGTCGCCAACGGCAAGCTCACCGTGCGCGGCGTGACCAAAGACGTTGCGATCCCCTTTGTGTTCCTCGGTGTGGCAGAGAGCCCCTACGGCAAAAAGGCTGGCTTCACCGCCGAGTTTACCATCAACCGCCTCGACTACGGTGTCGGCCAAGGCGACTGGGCAGCAACGACGGTGGTCGCCAACGAGGTGAAGATCAACGTCATGCTCGAGATGAACCCCAAGAAATAAGACATAGGATTTTTGATTGAGGACAAGATCCCACCAAGGTCAGACTTGGTGGGATTTCTTTTTTCTGGCGGGCTAACCGTTGTTCGTCGGCCCTCCCCAAAGGCCAGTTTGAGGGCCGACGAACGATTTGCATCCAAGGCACGCCGCCATCCAGCCCACACGCCGATCTGAACAACTTTTTCTGCATGGCTTGGGCAGATTTCACAATTTCACGAAATGAAGATCCTACACACGGCAGATTGGCATCTCGGCAAGCGGCTCGACCGCTTCGACCGTCTGCCTGAGCAGCGGCAGGTCATGGACGAAATCTGCGCCATTGCAGACGCCGAGCAAGTCGATTGCGTGCTCGTCGCCGGCGACTTGTTTGACACCTTCAACCCGCCGATCGAGGCCACCGAATTGTTTTACCAGACCTTGAAGCGCCTCGCCAATGGCGGAAAACGGCCTGTGATCGCCATCGCCGGCAACCACGATTCGCCAGACCGCATCGAGGCACCCGATCCACTCGCCCGTGAATGCGGGATCATTCTCGCTGGATTTCCGCATTCGGAAGTGCGTCCATTCCAACTCGAATCCGGTCTTGCGGTCACCCATAGCGAACCGGGCTTCATCACGCTCACCGTACCCGGAATCGGCTGTCCGCTGCGGATTTTGCTCACACCCTACGCCAACGAAGGCCGTCTCCGCAAGGATCTCGGCGCAGAAAGGCCTGAAGCCCAGATGCGTGAATTGCTCGAGGCGCATTGGAAAGAACTCGCTTACAGACATTGCAATGACCAAGGCGTGAACCTGCTCGTGGCGCATCTGCTGGTAATGTCACAAGGTGACGAGGTTCCTGACGAGAATACTGCGGAGGAAAAATCCATGGGTCCGACCTCCATTGTGTACACCCAAAACCTGCCCGAAGGCATCCAATATGCTGCCTTGGGTCACATTCACGGCTATTGCAACATGCCCGGCGGGCCT
>JANMIM010001137.1:0-1258 GCA_031375795.1 Bacteroidota bacterium | reverse complement strand
TCAACCTGCCGCCGGTCGTCGCTTACCGACGCGCATTCGAGTCCACTGTTTCAAGTCCTATGCCATGGACGGCACCGATCACCAAATTGCTAACTATCAACGATTTACCAATTCAGAACAGAATGAATCCGAAACAAAAATGTCCACAAAAAAGAACAACCGATACAGGAATTATGTACATTTTTGGATCCGATTTCCAGAAAATCGAGGGAAAATATCCACCGAATCGAGATTCAGGCAAAAAAAGTGTTTGTAGCCCTTGCTAGTCCAAAATCAATTGCTAACTTTGCCATTCCTTTTGAATTTAGATAAGAAGAGTTCGGAATGTACGCTATTGTAAATATCCAAGGTCAGCAGTTCAAGGTCGTAAAAGATCAATTGCTGTACGTCCATCGCCTTCCCAATGCCGAAGGTGAATCAATCTCGACTGCAGAGGTCCTTTTGCTCGACGCCGGTGGCGCGGTGAAAGTAGGCGCGCCCACGGTAAGTGGAGCTAGCGTGAGCTTCAAAGTGCTCAGCCACCTCAAAGGCGACAAAGTGATCGTTTTCAAGAAGAAGCGCCGCAAGGGCTATCAGAAATTGAACGGTCACCGTCAGCAGTTTTCCAAGATCCAAATCGAATCCATCAATAACTGATAGTAGGAGGACAACGTCATGGCCCATAAAAAAGGTGTAGGTAGTTCCAAAAACGGACGCGAGTCACATTCCAAGCGTCTCGGAATCAAGAAGTTCGGTGGCGAAGCGGTCATCCCAGGCAATATCATCGTGCGTCAGCGTGGCACACGCTACCATGCAGGTGTAGGCGTGGATGTCGGCAGGGATCACACCCTGTATGCCACCATCCCCGGTAACGTACTGTTTACCACCAAAAAAGACGAGCGCAAAGTCGTACACGTGGTTCCCGCTGCCCCAGTGGAAGCCTGATCACGTCGATTTCCAATAACAATGAGGATTCCTTGCAAAGGGAATCCTTTTTTGTTTTCCCCTCCCCTGCATTCGATCGTGCTCGCTGACGACCAGCCGCAATTTGCCTTGCCGCAATTCCACGACGTTTTCCACTTGTGTAAACCCACTTGCGTCGCTAACTTTATGCATCATTCGCATTATCCAGTGGTATGAGAAAATCGTTGTTGCAATTCCTTTTTTGCTCGCTGCTTTTGCCCATCTTTGCCCACGCTCAGTCGTCCCTCCCGGGCGTCGTCTCCAGTCGCAAGGTCTTTGAATTACCGGCCGGAATGAGCACCGACGATTATTGGGA
>JANMIM010001136.1:0-5744 GCA_031375795.1 Bacteroidota bacterium | reverse complement strand
AAGGGCTGCGGCGAGGCGGGCAGGTCGTGGCTCGGAAAGCGCTTGTAGTCCTTGATGTCGCTGAAATTGTGCACGAGCATGCGACCGCCGGTGCAACCCACGAGCAGGGCCAGCAATCCGATGATGCAGGCAGGCAGTATTCTTTTTCCCATTGTGGCGAAAATAGGGAAAATTCAGGTCTCAGGGGCAATGAATGCTGCCAGGCCGAGCCTAGCGCAATTGCACATATTCCCCCTCGACGCCAGCACCCATGCCAAAACCGCAGTCGTAGTGACCGCTGATGTGCTCCACGATCACGAAGCCGCGGTAAATGTGCACCACAAACTGGCAATCTCCCTCGGGCATGGTGTACCTGATATGCCCCCCCTCCAATTCGACCGGCGTCTCCTCCACCGTTGCGACGCGGTACGCGGGGGGGCCCGTGACGCACTCAATGGCAAAGCTGTATTGGCTGTCGCGTTCCTTGATGGTCACCGTGCCCGCGGCGCCGGGATCACCGTTGATCGCAGGGTAGTGGTAGCCATATTCGCCAGCTTTTGGCCCCTTCCAATCATAAGGCCATTCCTGGTTGCCGATCGACCTCTGCGTGGATTTCAGATCCAATTTGAGTTCCTTGTCCCCTGAAGACCAAGTTCCCGCGTATTTTCCATCTTTGGCCTTGCCCGTCATCACGCCCGAGACCAATCCGTCTGGCTGCAATTCCCGCAGAAACATGCTGCCATCCTCCTCCAAGCTACCCAAGACCATGATGGGTTTGCCGGGATTTTTGTAGGTGATCGTACCGCCGACCAAGCTCAAGCGGCCATGCAAGTCCATTTTTACTTGGATTTTGCCATCGATGGTGCCCTCGTAGGATTCTGACCAGTCGCTTTCGTCGCCATAGGTCCTTTGAAGATCATCCATCCCAAGCAACCTGTCGACATTTAACTTTCGCTCAGGCTTGGTGGCGGTGCTGTCGGCGGGATTTTGTCCGGTGGTCGGCTGCGGGCTGCATGCGGCGACAAGCGCGGCGAGGAAAGCAACCAAGTAGATTTTTTTCATGGCTTCGTGGGTCAATGAATGGATGTAAAGCTGATGCATTTTCCTGACGAATGCGAATTCCCGGGGCTTCATTTCACCTTCACAAACTCGCCCTCGATGCTGGCATTGTGTCCAAAGCCGCAGTCATATTGCTCGTCGACATAGCCCACCATCGCAAATCCATCAAAGAATTGAATGCGAAATTCGCAGTCCATTTCGGGCATTTTGTACCGGGCCTCGTTGCCGTTCAAGGCGATCTCAGTCTCCTCGACCATCGCCATGTTGTACCCGGGCGCCCCGTGGTTGCAGTCAAACGCAACCTTGACCTTGCTGCCAGCCTGCTCCACGCCTAGGGAGCCCGAGGGCCCCTCCTTGCCGTAGTGGTAGCGGTACTCCCCGGCGATGCTCTTGGCGGGATAGGGCCACGTGACGGAACCCTCCTCTTGCACGGTGAGCACATCCATGTCCAGGCCCAGCTCCTTGTCGGTACCTGGCGCGTACCATGTGCCGGTGAGTTTCTTGGATTTTTCGGTGCCCGACATCACGCCTGTGATGTTGCCGTCGGGTTGGAGTTCGCGCAGGAAAAATGTGCCGTCTGTATTCATGTGGCCCAGCACCATGATGGGCTTGCCCGATTTTTTGTAGGTGATCGTGCCACGCACCACGTCTCCCAGCCCGTGCAGCACCAAGCTTGCCTCGATCTTGCCATCCAGCCTGCCTTGGTAGGTCGATGCCCAGCCCGACTCCGCATCCGTCGCGGGCAATACATTTTCCTCGTTTTCTGCCTCCGAGGACTCCACATCGTTAGCCTGCGTGCCGCTTGGGGAATCTGGTGCTTGATCGGTGGCAAGGGTGGTTTGCGTGGATGTCTCCGGGGCCGTGGCAGGCTGTGAGGAGCAGCCGACCAACGTCAAAGCGATGACAGCCATCCACAAAGCATATTTTCCTTTCATATTCGTCGATCGCTGGGTCTTGGAAGCGAACATGGCTAATTACGTCAATTTTTCTTTTGGCGGCGTCGGCGGCGCATCAGCCTTTTTTTCACTGAACAATTCCAAATTCTTCCTAAATTACGCCCTTGAAATGCAATAGGGTTTTGTGCCTAGAATGTTTGATATGAAAAAAACCGGTTTTCTCCTTGGTCTTGTTGCCGTGTTGATGGGCATGTTTCTGGTCGGATGCGACGATTATGAGGACGGCCCCAAGATGAGCTTTCGCACCAAGCGCGAGCGTGTGATCAATACCTGGAAGACTGAATTTGCCTACCGCGATGCTGTGGACGCCACTGCGTGGTACAAGGATTTTCAGTTGGACATCCGCGAAGATGGCCGCATCCTGCTCTCTGACAAGGACGACAGGGACTCGACCGTGACCCAAAACGGCTTCTGGGATTTCGTCAATGACGAGACTCAGATTCGCTTTTTGTACAGCGTGCCTGCCGTGGATCCCGACCGCAAGACGGTCACGATCTTGCGCCTCATGGACAAGGAACTCTGGTTTCGCGACGTCACCGACACCGCGACCTGGGAGTTTCACTTCATCCCTGCCGACAGCACCAATTGATGCGTCTGCCCGCCAAAGCCGACCCTCGAAAAGTTTCGAAGGTCGGCTTTGTCATTTGCCTCTGGCATGAAATGTGTTGAATTCACCCCAAAAAACGCATGAAGATTTTCCTCGTTTCCTGTTTTGCCGCCTTGCTGCTCCTGACCACGGCACAGGCCCAGGTACTGCAACCCGAGCCCGCAGCCCTCGCCAAGTCGATCCAAGGCTTCCTCAAAAACAATCCCGATCCGTGGATCAAACATTACGAAGCGCTCCAAAAACAGGAAATGAGCTGGTTTGGCCTCAACAAGTTCCAGAAAACCTGGGACCTAGAGCCCAACCTCTCGGTCAATAGCACGGGAAACAAGCTCCTCCCCTACGCGATCCGTTTCAATCCAGAGTACCCTGGCGCCAAGCACCACCCGGTGTGGCATACCTACGACCTGTCGGCTTGCCTCTACAAGCCCGTGGGGAGCGTGACCATGCTCGATTTTGACCTGCTGTTCTTGGCGGATTCGACTTGGAAGATCAAAAAGGTGCAGCCGGGCATCCAAATGCTGGAAGACGGCCGCAGCAGGCACTTGGGACCGACGGCGATCTTTGGCGACGTGTGGGCCGACTGCATGAAATTGGAGATTTCCTCGCTGGAGCGCAGCACGCCGGCGCTCGTGGGCACCCGCTGGGGCAAGGTCGCGGAGTTTCTGGCGCGTTGCGAAAGTCGCAAGTCCGAAATTTGGGAGGCGATCACTGCCGCTGTGAAGAAAAAATACACGACGGCGGCAGTGTCAGAGGTCTTGGCCTGTGAAAGCGCGATCGAGGAATGCTTTGACGTGACCGACCCGATGAACGGGGAGTTGCAGACCGAAGGCATCTTCAAAGCCGAAGGCGGCCCGGGAATGCTCTATTACCACGCGCGCATCGTCGTCGGAGATGAGGTGAAGGTGGTGGTGGATCGGGTTTGGAAATAAGAATTGAGCTATGTCCGGAAATTTTGTTGAGAGTTGAGAGAGGAGAGTTGAGAGTTGCTGGCACTCTCAACTCTCAACTCCTCTTACCTAGCCCATCACATCGCTTTCAGCCATGTATCTGCTCCCGCGAGCCATAGCGCGAGATCACCTCTGCCTCAAACACCAGCATTTCTTCCCATCGTTGGTCCACGGCTTTTGGATCAAAATATTCCTTGGCGAGCTTGATGAATGTGGTGTAATGCCTTGCCTCAGAGGCCATGAGGTCGTAATAAAACTGCGCCAATTCGGGATCGTTGATGTGGTCATGCAGCACCTTGAAGCGCTCGCAGGACCGCGCCTCGATCATGGCCGCAAACAGGAGCTTGTCGAGCAGCAGCATCTCCTTGTCGCGCCCCTTGCGCACAAATTTGCTGAGTTCGTTCACGTAATCGTCCTTGCGCTCCTTGCCGAGATGCAGCCCGCGCTGCTGGATGAGCGTATGCACCATCTTGAAATGGGACATTTCTTCCTGGGCGAGGTCGGCCATGGCATCGACCATGGCGGTGTATTCAGGAAACATGACGATGAGGGTGATCGCATGGCTCGCCGCTTTTTGCTCGCAAAAAGCATGGTCGGTGAGGATCTCAGAGATATTTCCCTCGACCACGTTTTTGACCCAAAGGGGGTCTGTTTTGAGTTTGAGGCCTAGCATGGGGCAAATTTCGGAAGATTTGTCCGATCAAAGATGCTTTGCTGCAAAATTCTTCATCCTTTGGGCGAATGGTGCGAAGCTGTGCGGCAAGCGTCTGATCATGGTGTCGAGGTTCGCAGCTTCTGCGATGAGGATAAAGTTTTTGGTGCTTGAAGATTCTTTGTATTGTTCAAGCACCCGGCGCAGATAGTGTTTGGGGTATTCAGATTTTGGATCATTAACAGCTCCCCATATAGATTCTGGTTTAGCTGGGAGCTTAGGTTTGTGAGGTTTGTATCCAAAACAACTTTCAAAGGCGTTTTCGTCAGCCAGTAACCAATTTTCAAGCATTCGCATGGGAATCATCGGAATGGCTTTTAATCCGAATTGCTCCCTGAGGGAAGCGAATGCACTCTCTAGGTTTGAGATTTCGTCCTCCATGTCACGTTTATCAAGATCGACATAGAAAATGAGCAGATCAATCGAATTCCCAGAAGTTGCTATGTACTCAGAATAGCTGACAAGCTTGGCAGCAGTGAATTTCAATTTGGGAAACTTTTTGGTTGGGATTTTGAATTGCCTTGGGTTTTCAGGATTTCGCTTGGCATCTTCAAAATCAGCTTCAGGGAAAAACTTCCGGATCAAAGGCTGAATTGCTCCTTCTTCCCATTCTCCGTCCCTACCTACGATACCATAGTCATTTTTGCCCTCGCCCATGAGTGCAATTTTGATTGCTGCCATGTCAATCCCTCCCTGTCAAATCTTTTTCATCCAGATTCAGCCAAATCTCTCCAGGCCCCATATACTGAAGCATTTTCTTAACCTCCTCATTTTCGAAAAGGCGATTTGCAACGACATTCCCTTCTGCCGTTCTGCTTAAGTAATTGATCCCCTTCTCTTCGACATAATTGAGGATCACTGGGCTATGTGTGGCAAGGATGACTTGTACGCCCTTCGTCTTCACTGCTTCTTCCAAAAGCTGCACAAGTATGCTGACGTGATTGGGATCGATGCCGTTTTCGATTTCGTCTAGGAGAAGGATTTGGCCGGGCTTGGCGCCTTGAATTGTCGCAAGCAGAGCAAGAATCTGCAAAGTCCCGTTGCTGATGTGGTTGGGATCGATCTTTATTTGCGCTGACGAATCAGACGCCGGCGGAAAATTTTCAATGAAGCTAAGGAAGACCGTTCCGCCTATTTCTCTGGTGACTAAACTTTCTATTTGTGGTATAAACCTTTTCAGCGTAGCGTTGAGCAGTTCTCTTTGTTCGGGTTTTAGAAAGCCATGAAGGTAAGAAGCAAGATGCTCGCCTCTACTTCCAATATTCTCAGCCGCCTTGAATTTGGCGGGCTTTCGAAGCATATCGATGGAGTCTATGTCTAACAAAAATATTTTCTCAAGTGCGTTCGAAACTGCTTCAATTTCTGGTGGAGGGCTGGTAATTCTAAACGCTTTCAAAATAGACTGGTTGAATCGAATTCCTACTTCTGGAAGGTACCGCGTAAAACCATCTGAAAGGATCAACTGCAAACCAACATTATTGGGC
>JANMIM010001128.1:0-1407 GCA_031375795.1 Bacteroidota bacterium | reverse complement strand
ACGAGGTTCAAGCCAGTCGCACTCAGTCGATAGGCGGCAAAGTTGGTGCTGTTGAGCCGATGCGTCACAATCCATTGATCGGTACCGTTTGCATGGGGAATGGAAGTGATCTTTTCGGCACAGCCGTTGGAAATGAGGATGTTCTTGCTCCCCACCATCACGCCGCCCAGACCGCCGTTGAGCGACATGTCGATGATCGAGTAGCGCAGCGTATTGGTGGAGCTGCTGTTGTCCTGCACCGTAAAGAGGAAATAGCGGTTGCAAAATCCCGGATGCCGCACGATCAAGGCCGATGTGGTGGACGACAAACCGCCGAGCAATCCAGTGCCATTGGCCATCGGCACGTGGTTGCGGTTCCAGACCGTGAGGCCGTCTGAGTAAAACAGCAAATTTCCAGAATGGTCGGAATAGGCGGAGCAACCCTCAAAGGCGTTTTGCTGCCCATTGTTGGTCGGCAGGGGCACGGCGCCATTAAAATTGATGCCAGCATGGTTCCCAAAATACCAATTGTTGGTGTGGTTTTGGGCCAAGAGTGGCTGTAGCAGGCAGCAGGCTGCAAGGCAACAAATCAGGACGAGGTATTTGATTGCAAAGTGCATCTAGGGTGTTGTCGGTTGTAGGACAGCAATATAGGAATAAAATCAATACAAATTCCAAGAATTTGACGCGCACTTGCATTCCCCCCTAAGCGAACCTAATTTTGTACCATGTCCAAGATCCTCATCCGCAACGCTCGCATTGTCAATGAAGGCCGCATCATCCAAGCCGACCTGCTCATTGAAAATGGCCGCATCGCCAAGATTTCGACCAGCATCAGCCGCCAAGAAGGCGTGCAAAATGTCGACGCCAAGGGAAATTTCCTGCTTCCGGGCGTGATCGACGACCAGGTACACTTCCGTGAACCCGGCCTCACCCACAAGGGCGACATCTACACCGAGTCCCGTGCGGCCGTCGCCGGGGGCATCACCAGCTACATGGAGATGCCCAATACCAGCCCACAGACGCTCACACAGGAGCTCCTCGCCGACAAATATGCCATCGGCGCGGCCCGGTCCCTCGCCAACTATTCATTTTTCATGGGCGCTGCCAACCACAACCTTGACGAGGTCCTCAAGACCGATCCGCGCACGGTCTGCGGCATCAAGGTCTTCATGGGCAGCAGCACGGGCGACATGCTCGTGGACGACCACAAGGTCTTGGAAGGCATTTTCAAGAATGCTCCCATGCTCGTCGCCACGCACTGTGAGAAGGAATCCATCATCCGCGCCAACCTCGCCAAGGCCGTGGACGAATGGGAAGACGACATCCCGATCTACCTGCACCCGATCATCCGCTCGCGTGAGGCGTGCTATGCAAGCTCATCGGAGGCGGTCGCGCTGGCGCAAGCCTATGGCACGCGCCTGCATG
>JANMIM010001085.1:0-2596 GCA_031375795.1 Bacteroidota bacterium | reverse complement strand
GGGCGGCGCGCTCGACGTCTTCCAAGGCGGCCTCGTCATGAATCGCTGCACCTTCTCCGGCAACACCTGCACTGGCGTTGCCAAGGGGTGATTTTGAGGGCCTTGTCTTCTGAAACCGTCATCGGCTTGCCAAAGAGGCTGTCTGCAAGCTCGTTGACGGGGAAATCCTGCGGGGTCACCGTGACGACCTGGGGCGTGTCGATGGAATCCTTGGATTTGTCGCCGTCTTGGGTGCCGCTGTTGCAGCTCGCCGTGACGAGGAGCATTGCCAAGAGGACAAAGGTGGACAAGAGGATGCGTGCTTGCATGAATTTCATAGCCTTCAGATATTTTTTTCAGGCCAAATGTACCGTTTTGGGCCGTTTTTAGAAAATCTTGGAAAAAAATTATGCGGCCATTAAACCATCCTCCCAAGCCACAGTCAAAAGGGCATCTTCGGCAAAGCGGCCACCCACAGCCCCGCGTCGACCGGAACACTTGATTTGGCCAAAAAGAGTTTCCTTCAAAGTTTTGAATTCACCGAATAAGAAAATTGTAAGGTATGAAAAAGCATCTCGTAAAAATCGCAGCCCTCTCCTTCCTGCTGTCCTTCTTCGTGACCTCCTGCCAAAAGGACTCCGTGGAGAGCGACGACACCCAAATCTCGGCCGCCCAGTCCTCCTCGGAAGCCTCTGGCGTCGTCGAGGACCTAGGCGATGAATCTGAGTACCGCTTGGCCCCCAACACAGCTGTGACGGGTTGTCCTACGATCACCTATGCCGTACCACAAGGCCAGTTTCCCAACACGATCACGATCGATTATGGCGCAGGCTGCACGGGCCAAAACGGCCGTGTGATCGCTGGCAAGATCATCGTGGACATCACTGAAAACTATTTCACTGCAGGCTCGGTGCGCACCCACCGCACCGAGGGCCTCACCGTCGATGGCAACAGCATCGAATACACCCGCACCGTCACCAACTTGGGCCTGAATGGCAGCGAGCAGATGTACTGGTCTGTGGTCGTGAGTGGCACCCGGGTCAAGGCCAGCGATGGCTCGACGGGCACCTGGAGCGCCAACCGCACCCGTACCCTCATCGAGGGGCAGGCGACCCAAGACGACATGCTGGACGATGTGTACCAGATCACCGGCGGCGGCTCAGGCACCTGCCACCAAGGCAGGCAGTTCACGAGCACCATCACCACGCCATTGATCAAGCGTGCTGATTGCAAGTGGATTGTGAGCGGCGTGGAGCAGACCACCGTCGCTGGCAAGGACGGCGCACGCAGCCTCGACTTTGGAGACGGCAGCTGCGACGACAAAGGCACGATAACGATGCGCAATGGGCAGACCCGCGAGATCACCCTCCACCGCCCTCGCTGAGGATTGAGAGAGCAGAGTAGTGTTTTGATCGGCCCCTCGCATTGAGGGGCCGATTCTGTTTGCGCGGGTATTGTTCCGATTGGCATAGCATTTGTATATTTGCCCTCGTCAAAAGAAATATGAAACTCAACATGAAATATTTTTTCACAGCTTTCACGCTCTGTTTCCTTGCTTGCCAGATCGCATTTGCCCAGACAGGCACCGGCAACCACAAGCCGATGGCGCTCAAAACCAACCAAGACACCGTCGGCTACGCCATCGGTATGGACATCGGCAACAACATCAAGAAGCAAGGCATCGAACTGAATGTCGACGCCTTGGCCAAGGGCCTCGCCGATGCTTATGGTTCCAAGCCCGTGCAGTTCACCGACGACCAAGTGCGTCAAATCATGGCAGCCTTCCAAAAGGACCTGCAAAAGAAGCAAGAGATGGCCAAGGCCAACGTGGCCAATGAAAACAAGAAAAAAGGCGAGGAATTCCTGGCCAAAAACAAGACCAAGCCCGGCGTGATCACGCTGCCCAGCGGCCTGCAATATGAGGTCATCAAGGAGGGAACCGGCAAGCAGCCGCTCCTCACCGACAAAGTGACCACCCACTACCACGGCACGCTGATCGACGGCACCGTGTTTGACAGTTCCGTGAACCGCGGCGAGCCGGCGACATTCCCGGTGAATGGCGTGATCCAAGCCTGGCAGACCATGCTGCCCCTCATGAAGGAAGGCGGCAAAGTGCGCCTCTTCTGCCCTTCTGAATTGGCTTATGGCGCAGGCGGACAAGGTCCAGTGATCGGCCCCAATGCGGTCTTGATCTTCGAGATCGAGTTGCTCAAAGTCAACTGAGCCGGGGCATCGCCTGGCAATGATTGGCCACCTTTTCCCTGCGCCGCTGGCAAATGGAGGAGGTGGCCAATTTGGTTTTGTTTCCCCCATTTCCCCGGATCCCGACATCTTTTTTACACAGATGGTAAAGTTCAAGCCCAGAAAAGACAAGTACATCAGAAGCATCAAGTCGTTGCATGCCTTTTTGGAGCAGCGAGGCACCCTTGCCTATTGCACTTTGCAGGATTTGGATTTCAGGACCGAGGGTGTGGATTGGATGAATGTGCAGATCGGCCACACCACTTTCTTGGGGTGTGAATTGCTGGCTGCCGACGAGCTGATCCTGCGGGAAAAAGGGGCCTTCATTTATCCGCGCATGCCCGACCTGCCCTACAATCCCTACCGCAAGGCACTC
>JANMIM010001063.1:0-3672 GCA_031375795.1 Bacteroidota bacterium | reverse complement strand
TGCTTGCGGCCCTTGGCATGGGGCACCCCAGGATGCAGCGGGCGGGGTGCTGGCAATTCCGTGGGGATGCCGGCAATGATTTCCTGTTGGAAACTTTGTGATCTAGTGCTCATAGCGATATTTTAGGCCGCAATCGGCGCGGCAAAGTTCGTCAATTTGAGGGTGGGTAGCAAGGGGCGGATTTTTTCATCCGCCGCTCACCAATCCCCCGCATACCCCAAATCCTCGCCCGAGACCTGCTTCAAATAGGCATGCTTGAGCGCAATGATCTGCCGGATGTGCAAGTAGTCGTGGGCCAGCCAATTGTGGAGGAACAGGCTCGCGGTATGCGGCCCAAATTTGGGATGGTTCCAGGCATTTTTCCATTTGGGGTTTTGCAGCGCTCGCAGGTAGGCCACCGATGCCCGGCGTGCGTCGCCAAAGGATTGCATGACAGCGCCATATTCCTGCCCGGCATAGTCGCGCGACATCACCCAGCCCTGGGGATCGATGCTCGGGGGAGCAACCTCGGGATTTTCCAACGTCTGCTGCACACGCCGCCTGAAGTCCTCGGTTTCCTCGTCGCGCAGGTGGCAGGCGATTTCCAGCAGGTTCCACTTGCCGGGCGCAGGACGCCAGGTCACGAGCTCGGGCGAGGCGGAGCCGAGCAGGCTTTGAAACACAAAGCCATTGTCCTCAAGGCTTTGCACGATGTGGGAAAAGAGTTGCATCATTCTATCGGAGCTTAAACCATCACCAAGATAGCCATTGAAAAACTTCTCCACACGTTTTCCAGAGGTTCAAATTCAATTTTTTGCGGCCTATCTTTGCAGCAATTGTAAATTTTTCATAATTGTAAAGGTGATGAAGATTCGAGTTTTTCTTTTTTTGTTGGGAATGGTTTTTTTGAGCGCATGTGGTGGCAACCAAGCGCCAAGCAATTTAGGCGCTGATTCATCCTCTACTGTTGCGGGGAATGACCAATCGGCAGCGCCAGTTGCGATTGCTTTTCCTGCTGCATTTGACATGGCCAATGATGAAAAAATGGTGATTTTGGAAGGCTATGCAGATCTCCCGAATATGATCTACTCTACCGGCGATCGAGGATCGGTCAAATTGTGCGCACGTCCTTACGAGCGGTTTGGTTTGGAGATACAGGGATCGATAAAGTCTGGAAAATGCAACAATTGTATGGACGAACTTCCCGACCAATACACCTCTGGGGACCTCAGATTGGTGGCCGACGACGGCAAGGAAATTGGTGCCCACCAGCGCGTGCGGCTCACCGGAAATTTGAGAGTACGTGAGTCCCGCTTGAGTGCCAACGGGTTTTCTGCAACATTGGACGTGACCAAGATCGAGCAACTGGAAGACATGCCGATTGATTTTGCGAGCTTGAATCCCATCGAGATCACCAAGGCCAATTTGATGGATACCACGCTTGCGGACAATGCGCTGAGCTATGTGCAGGGTAAGTTGTCGATTCCCACGATGCTCTTCATGGACAGCGATATTTCGCTCAACATGGCCGTGGGTGGGCAGGAATTGTCGGTCAGTTTTATGTTTGGCACCGGGCCCAATCAGATCGAGGACATTCCCAAGGACTATGAAAAATCCGATTTTAAGATTCATGACCACACCGGCAAGTTGATCAACCTCAACAAGCCCGTCAAACTCTATGGAAATCGCTCGAAACCAAAGGCTGATTCACCCGGAACCTTGTATGTGGAGCATGTCGAACAATAAAATTTGTCAATAATTCCAATTACCACAATATCCGTTATGCCACATTTTGTCAGCAATGAATTGAACGACGGGGCGACCGTCTTGAACGTCTACTCGGGCGTCGATGCGCAAACACTTGCCGGCTTGGTCAACCAGAAATTGGTGGGCTCAGGATACGGCATCTTGCAAGGCAATCCCAACGATGCGATTTATGAAAAAGGCAATCGTGTGATGCGCCTATTGTTTGGCGCATTTGTAAAATACTTCAAGTTTGGCGTGCGCATCGAGGATGCGGGAGATGGCCAACTCAAGGTGCGTGTACACAAGCTCACATCGGGCATGTCGGGCGGATTGATCGGCATGGGGCAGGTGAAAACCGAGCTCAAACGCATCGCCCAAGAACTGTCGACGATCTGAGGGGACACGGAGTTCAGGCTCTTTGCATGCGGTACTTGCGCCTGAGCAGATAGTCCACAAGCGACATCAGCAAACCGTAGCCGATCGCCGCGACGGGGTAAAAGATGAAGATCAAGAAATAATAGCCGCCATAGTGCGAGGCCGATGGCCCGATGGCTGCATTGATCCAATTGTAGCTGGCGCAGAAAACGACCATGGCAAGAAATGGGACCGCCAAGCTGCCCCACAACCAAGCCCAATGGAATTTCTTTTGCGTACGCTTCTTGTGCCAGCGCCACATCCACACCAGGTGCAGCAGCGCCAAGAGGCCGCCGCTGAGCCACATGAAGCCTTCCATCCCGAAGTCGATCATCGCTTGGCCGAAGCCGCTCACGGTCGGCACAGAGAGGATCTCGATCACCTTGAGGTCTGGAAGCTGGTCAAAATGCCAGACTGCCACCTGGGCAATGTCGCCGCTGTCGGGCGGGCCGAGATTGGTGGTCACCGCAAACGGCGCCACGCTGGCGTCGAGCGTCACATCCAGCCGGCCAAATGCATACCAATGGCTGGCTGGGTCAAGGGCATACATGAATTTTGCATCTTCGAGCCACTCGTGGCGGTCTCGCCATACCTCGGCCACATACGCCACACGCACTTGGTGCGCGCCCGCCGCGAGGTCCGTCTCAAAGTAGTGGCATTCGTCTTGGTTGTAATGCGTGGGCTGCCCTTTCTCCCACTCGATTTCAAAGACCGTGAATTCCTGCAACGAGTCGTCCTGCATCCCGAGGAAATGAGACAGCGGGGAAACTTGGCGGTAAAAGAACTTTTCAGGCAGATGCCGCACCTCGACTTCGTGGCCATCGACCCAGATTTTCATGTCGCTACCATAGCGTTCGGCGATGAAGAGTAGGGGAATGCGCAGGCCGCTGGTATCTGCAAAAATGTCATAGACCACGTCAAACTTGCAGGTCTTGAAGTCCGCGCTTGGAGTTATCTTGAGGGTCTCGTGACGCACGGTTGCGTGGGTGCTCACAAATGGCAGGCCCGTACCACTGCCGCGCAGGAGGGGCGAGGCCATGTTGGCGAGCAGGCTGGCGGGCATGAGGATACCTGCCACCAAAGCGAGGAGCATGAGCTGAATAGGGTTCCGCGTCATAGGAAATTCCAATCAATGGGGCAATCTGGGTTCAAATTAGGAGGAAAAGCGGAAATTCCAGACTAAAATCATCGGTGCTGCCCTTGCAGTTGAGAAACCTTGGCACGAAATTTGGAAAAACTTTTTGAGTTGCGGATTTTTTCCCCTAACTTCATAGTTGAAAAATAAAACGGAAACGTCAATCACGGTTACAGAATGAAAAAGCTAGTACTCAACACATTTGCCGCTCTTGCCTTGCTGCTGTGTTTCAATGTTGTCAGCGCACAGTCAGCTGTTCCAGCAGGGAACACAGATCCAGCACTTGCTGAGGGTGGTGCAGTCATCAAGTTTGAGGAAGAAACCCATGACTTTGGTGACTTGATGCAAGGTGGCGATGCCTCCTTTGTCTTCAAATTCACCAACGAAGGCACAACAGA
>JANMIM010001044.1:0-4932 GCA_031375795.1 Bacteroidota bacterium | reverse complement strand
TCGTCGATCACATAGCGCATGATCGCGCTGAGTTTCTCGACGGCGGAGGGTGCCCGCTCACTTTGTTGCAGCGTGAGGTAATAGATGCTGTTGAGGGTGTTGAAGAGGAAATGCGGATTGATCTGGGCCTTGAGGTAGCTGAGTTCGGCCTCGGCCTTGGCGGTCTCGGCGAGGCGCCAACGCTGGTAGATGAAGAGCCCGAAGGAGACGACCAAGATCACCGCCGTGCGGTAGCCCGTGCCGATGAGGAGGAGCTTGGATTGGCCTTGGAAGAGGTCTTGCACCCATGCCATGCTGGCATAAAACAGCTCGGAAAACGCCAGCAATCCCCCGATGGAGCCCAGGATCGCCAAGGCATAGGATAGGTACCGTCGCTGCAAATAATAGCGGGGCAAGAATACCAGCAAATGGGCGTAAAACAAGGCGATCAAGGGCAGGGCCGTGAGGGACAAGAGCAGCAGCAAATTGCCCAAGGGCACTTCCTGAGGCCCAAATTTGGGTCGGGGCAGCATCATCGCGGGCAAGGTGATGAAGACCACCCAACCGATCGCATGCATCAGCGCTGTGTAGAGACGTCCCTTCATGTTGTACCGCGAATTTAAGCTGCGCCAGGATGTCGGCGGGGAAAATATCGGGCAATCGTGGAAAACCATCGGGCAATGGGCCGATTTTGCAGCAGCAGGCTAGCAACCCAAGTGGTCCCCGATGAAGACGCGGATGATTTTGCCGTAGAATGGGGGCGTGAGCACGAGCTTGGGAATCGCCAGCAACATGCATTCGTAAAATTCCTGCTTGTCCTGTTCGCTATGGGTCTTGCCGATGCAATAGACATTTGGACCCAAGCCTTTGTAGTTTACGATATTCCCTTTTCCATCGACTTGAAGAACCACATTAATGCCGACCGTTTCGCAATCGATGCAATTCATTTTGAAGTGATCCACGGCCATGCAATCTCCAAAATACTGGGCTTGGTACCATGGCGTGAGCGCCTCCTCAAATGCCAGGAATTGCCCATGGTCAAAATCCTCAAAGTCAAGTGTGTCGGGCGCTATCGATTGCGTCACAAGCGGCTCAGATGGAGGCGTTTGCGCTGTGCAGGCCAACATCGACAGGGCAGTGATTGCAAATAATATCCAATGGCGGTATTTCATTGCGGAGGTTGATTTTGATTAAAATTGGTCGTGCTCAACATAGGGGCAGGACAACTGTGTTCAGCGCAGCTAAATTCGGCAGGCGGAGGAAATAAGCTGTTCGCCGGCCTTCCCCACCGCCTCGCTTGTGGGCCGACGAACAGGTTCCAAAATTGTCGTACGCCCTCAACATGACGGCACCCTCCCCACAAAAACCACCAGCACACGCTCAAAAAACGGTGCCGGCATTCGGAGTTTTGGAAATGAATTCAAAAGGCAGGCTTCGACATCCGCCTCCTCCTTTTCCGTATGGTCGTGGCAATAAATTTTGGCTTCCAATGCTTCGCTTTTGGCAATTTTCCCCTCGGCGTCCACGGTGAGCGCAAGCATGACCCCAAGATTGGTGCAGTCTGTGCAATTGAGCACAAATCCATTTTCCTGCAAGCAGTGCCCGAAGTATTCCTCGGCGTACCAAGCCTCAGTGGCCGCGTCCCAAGCCTGCCGCTGCGCGTAGCTGAAATCTTGCATGCGCAGCGTGTCGGCTGCGATCACCTCGATCGGCGCAGTGGGGGCGACGGGCGGCGGAGCCTCTCCGCAACGCCACAACCCCACAGCGAGGAGACAACCCATTACCCAAGACCAGGAGATTTTTTTCAAGGCAATTTCTTTCCCATAAGCTGCAAAAAAATTGGGGAGAATGCAAGTGGAATTTGTACCCAGCTGGCGAATGATTCATCTGCACTTGGGAATTGGATTTCAATCAGTTCAAGGATGCAATTCGATAAATTCCCCCGCCCCGCAATGGACGCGTGTGGCCTTGGCAAAGGTTTTGTCTGCCTTGAACAAAGCCGTGAGGCGCTTGACGCGATAGGGCATGGCACAAAAATTGAATCGAATGAGGACGAGTTGGCGCTGTTCAGGCTGCAGTAGCACCAATCCGCCGGGCTTGAAATACATCCAGAAATCGCCTTCGCCCATTCCATTTTCCTGTTTGAGCCGCACCAAGCCGTCCCAGATTTGGCGGTAGGCCGTATCTGCATAATGATCAGCATATTGCAATTCGATCCATTCGCCTGAAAATTCATCAATGCCCGAGAAATTACCGTGGCACACCAAGCAAAGCGTAACCTTGGAGGCACAAAGATGAAGTCGCAGCCCGACTTCGTCTCCACGCGTCAAGACCTCCTCGATGGAAAGGGTATCGGTCATGTAGCCCTTGCCGACGACCTGCGCGATGAGGGCGGATTGGGCTTGGACTGACAAGCACAGGATCATGCAAATCCACAACGATAGAAGGTGTTTCATTCTCAGCATCAATACACTATCAAAGATCACACAATCGCATCGGATGCACAAGCGCTCGGCTAGATTCCAGTTGCGAGGTTTCATTCCCCCGAAGGCTCATCCAATGGCATCCCCACCATCCGTTTCCCCACAATGCCCAGATAGTGCACCTCGCCGCGATTCCAGATCAGGTTGAAGTTTTGCCGCAAAAATTGACACATGGCCTCATAGTCGCGCGTCACGGGATCGTCGCTCACCAGCGAAAGCCAATGATTGGGTCCCCAGGTGAAGAGCAACAAATCATGCTCGGGATCCAACCTGTGCGTAGGACGGGGCTTGAAGTGCCGCAATACCATGCGTTGCACCTTGGGGATGCGGCTGTCCAATGCGCTTGTTTTGTATTCGCCGCCGGCTTGCTGGAGGCCTTGAATCCGATGTGGAATTTGATCCCCTCGCATCAGTCGCTTGTTCAATTTCTGCTCCGATTGATGTTTGACGCAGGCAATGCCGATTTCGACCGGAAAGGGTAGCCAATTCAGCTCGGGATCCCCTCCGCGCCGCGATGGTGACAGGCCCGAATAATAGTGACCCATGTTGCGGTGCCTGAGCACAAGCGCCTCACCCACGCGTGAAAGCGTCCAGGGGCCGATGCCCTCCCACGCCTGCAACATTCGTTCGATATGGTCGAGGGGCTTCTTGTAAATGAAGGGTTCTTCCAACTGCTGCGTGACATTTTCGCAGGTCACATTGGAATCTGCATCATCGGGATGAGGTACAGCGACCTCGACTGCATACACGCGCCGGCCATTAGGATTGGTCGGCAAGGAATGCCTCCATTTCCGGAAATCTTCGATCACTTGCGTCAGGCCATAAGCGTATGTGCAGCCAAAAACTTGAGCCTTCAGCCCTCCACGTGGCAGATATTGCAGGGAGTCCAAGTAAATGTGAAAACGGATTCGACGGTCTTGCCTTGGCGGAAGGGAAAAACTGAATATCGAGTCAGGCAGCCTGCCATGCAGAAACAAGGTGCTGATATTATGGGTTTGCAAATCCAATTTCCTGATCAGTTGTTGCTCGCGCGCTTCATAGTCGTGCGCTTGTACTTTGAGGGGGATCATTGGCTCCACGGCGTTTCCCTCACTTTCTTTCAACCCAAATTCCCAGGGCACCAAAAAAAACATGAATAATGAATCTGGACCCTCATTGTGATAGGTAATTTTGAGATCCATGTGCATGCCCAAACTGTCGGTGAGGGGCTGGGAAATGGTCGGCTCGATGCGTAATCCCTTGCGGGTCTCCCATTGTGCAAACATCTGCCCCTGAAAATGTAGGCCAAACACAGCAAATAGTGCAATCCAACGCAAGGACAATTTGATCATCGCTTGGGCCAATAATTTGAACGGTGAAACAAGGATGCAGGAAATTTGATTTTCTCAGGCTCATGGCTACCATACCATTCCACCAAAAACCAGCGCTTGCCATGGCGTCGGTAGATGAGGTGATCCTTGCGCCATTCTTGGTTGAGAATCACGCTAGCCCAGCGGCGGCCATCGGTATTCACGGCCGTGAGCATGGGTTCCGAGGCGTAATTCCAGTCGTGTTCGCAATAGGGTCGGCGCGCCATGTCAAAATAAATTTCCTCCACCATCGGATCGCTGTACCCAATGCCGTCCAAATGGAAAGGAAAATAATCGCCTAGAAAACGTAGCCGCTCATTGGCATCGGAATCATAACTCCCTACATAATCTGGTGTAATGGCGGCATCCAGGAAATTGCAAAAAATCGAATCCAAGCTGCGGTCGACCCACAAGATCGGCAATCCCGACTGCTGCTCCAGAAACCGCAAATCGCATTCATAGGTCGGCATGCCTTCGCACAAATAATCCGGGGGAGGATAGCCCCAATATTGTCCCAGCCAAAAGCAGGGGATGCTCACCCGATGCGCCTTGACCGTGGGATAATCCACCTCCGGAAACACCCCTCCGTCCAAGGCCGCCTGCCGCAACAAGGTTCGCAGGAACTCGTCTTCTGGATATTCCCAAGCCGGCGGGGCAGGCTTGTGCGCCGCATCGCAGGACTGTAGGAACAGCTGCATGATGGAGTCAGATTTTTGGGTGAATGCCAGTTCCAGGAGTGCGGCGTTTTGGGCATGGAGCATGCCCGCCGTGAAGCATAAGAGAAAAAGAAAGCCCAGCCTAGTCCTGCAATTCATGCCCTTGGAATTCATTCTTGGTTGGGATGGCGAATCCATTTGGGGAACAAAAGCCTGCAAGGAAGGTCGCTCCTTCAGGCAAACCAAATTATTCCCGAACCATCCACAACATGTCGACACAAAGCGCGTATTAAACATCATTCGCCGACTAAATGGCCGATAAAACCAAAAAAGTCGGCATTTTCATTCTTTTTCATTAATAATTTTACTTTTATGGCAAAAACAGGTACTCCCCCCAATGCGCCCAGCACGACTGGCAACCCATCAGGTCCAAACAGAGGCAACAACCCTCCGGCCAAGCCATCG
>JANMIM010001042.1:0-5272 GCA_031375795.1 Bacteroidota bacterium | reverse complement strand
TTTGGCTCTTGACTTTAGAAACATGGTCTTGTGCCTCAAAACAAAACTGCCGATATTCAGGCTCCAGACAGAGCGTAAGCCCAGTTTCTGCGGAACCTAATCTGGCGACAATCTTACGATAGTCAGGATAGAACTTTTCGTTTGTCCACTCAACAGCTTCTTTTGGCGTCAATGCGATTTGTTCGCCATAAGCGAGCTTGCTCCATTCGTCAAACTTCGTTTGCAGAGGATGCGTGGATGGTTCAGAATGCTTGGCGGTATAAGCATCCACCAAAAACTTCAGACAATATTGCTCGCAGTCATATTCCTTCGCATTGATTCTTTCAAAGTCGGGATGCATGATGGTGACTTTGACTGCGATCTTATTTTCATCCTTGGTCAACACCTGAATCTTATACATATGTTTTTTATTTTGATGTTTCTATGCGATCGCAAGGTACAAAATCATCCCAGATGGTCTTGAAGTCTTATACCTGTTACTCAGTGACCTGAGTTCATCATTTCATTGAAAGTTTGACTTTTGTCCTCCTCACTTTGGCTTACTTCAAACAAGGATTCTTGGTCATCTTGCCCATGTATTTGGGAGCCTCTTGGGCTTGCTTCACGGCTACCATGGATTCCAGGTCCAGGGCCTTTTTCAGGTAGGTGTAGGATTCGCAGAGCTTGTTGAGCTTGTAGTAGGTGATGCCGGCTTTCTCGTGCGCGAGCACGTGCTTGGGGGACCACTTGATGGCCTCCAGGAAATCTGGGATCGCCTTGTCAAACATGTCTTGCTCCAGGTAACACAGCCCACGGGTGTAATAGGCGGCGGTGTAGGCTTCAAAGGTACCGTCTTCCATCTTGACGGATTGGTTGAATTTGTCGATCGCCTCTGCATACATCTTGCGGTCGTAGTAGTATTCGCCGAGGCTCACATGGCTCATCACGATCTCGGGCTCGACCTCGATGGCTTTTTGGAGGTCGGCAAATGCGCGGTCGTAGTCCTTGAGTTCCAGGTAACCGTAGCCGCGGTTGTTGTAGAGCAGGCCCACGTCGGGATCGTTGGCGATGCCACGAGTGTAGGCATCGATGGCGCGCACGGGCAGGTTGAGGTTGTCGTAGCAGAATCCCAGGTTCACCCAGCCATAGGTGAGGTCGGGCTTGATGGCAAATGCTTTCTCATAGGCTTGGGCGCCCTCGCTCCAGTTTTTCTGGAATGTCTGCAACTGCCCGATCTCATGCCATGCGCGGTACTCGCCCGGCATGATCGTGGTCGCGTGCTTGTAGTCGCCCAGGGCGTGCTGGTAATCCTTGAGTGCGTAGTAGGCATTGCCGCGCGACATGTAGATTTCATAGATGTCGCGGCGGTGGCGGTCCATGTACTCGCGGTCGTCCTTCATGAGTGTCTCATACAGCTTCATGCCCCGCGTGTGGTAGTCGATCGCCGTGAGGTAGTCATCGTTGCGAAAGAAAAGGTTGCCGATGTTGGAGAGTGAAAGCGGATCGTTGGGTTTGTAATCGATCTTGGTCTTGATCAAGTCCACACCTTCCTGATTCTTGCCCATTTTGATGAGCGTGTAGGCTTTTCTTTCCAGGAGGAACTCGTTTTTGGGGTCGAACGTGAGGGCCTTGTCGCAGTCGGCGATCACCTTGGGGTACTCCTTGGTGAGCACGTAGGCATAGCTGCGGTTGCTGTAGCCGAGTGCCTCGTTGGGCCGCAGGGTCACAAATTTGGAGAATGCTACGACGGCTTCCTGTGGCTTGTCGAGCATGATTTGGCACCAACCCTTGGCATTCCAGGCCTCGCTGTTGTCGTCGCGGCCCTCGATCGATTTGTCGGCATAGGCCAGGCCCTCGGGGTATTTCTCGAGGCGGTAGGAGCACCAAGCCAGGCTGCTGTTGAGGAAGCTCGCATCGAGCGTGCCCTTGACGGTGAGGGCTGTCTGCCAATCCCGTGCTGCCTTTTCAAATTTGTTGAGGCCATAGTAAGCCCAGCCCCTGAAGTAATACACCCAATTGTCTTGGCGCTCGTCCTCAAGCGCCTTGCTGAAATATTCGACCTTGCGGTTGTTGTCATCTGCCTCACGCCCACGGTCATACCATGAGGCTTGGCCCCACAAAGTCTTGGTCGATGCCAGCAACAGCAACAAAATGAGCCATGCCCCTCGATGTGAAAAATTCTTGTGCATACAGTGGTAGAACGCGTTAAGGGTAAAATTATGTATTCGCTCCCATAGCCCAAAACCGCCAAAAAACTTGGACTGTGGGAAAGCACACGGGAATTTCGCCTTAGCAATTCGCCCCGACCGACCAAATCGATCAAAAGCGGTGCCTATTGTACGGTTTCAAGTCTCCGAATGTTTTGTTGCACGGTTGTGGATAAATGAAGCTGGGCCAGCACAATGTAGCCAGGACCTTCCCACCTTGTCGGGGCTTGGGATCGCTGGGCCATCGAATGAAAACCCATCGAGCCTGACGGGCAAGTCTGATCCGCGAAGTGCTTTCGCAATCAGAATGCGCGTTTTTCGGTCCCCAGGGATCTTGGGGCCGTGGCCGCCGCTGCGAGGTGTGCCTGCACCTCACGGGCAAAATTGAACTCCTGCTGCGCAGGCACGCGCCGCCCTGCATAACGATGCCATTTTTTCATTGTCTTTTTTTAGGCTATCTTGGGGCATGCGCCACATAAAATCCTCCATGATCGGCCTTGCGGCCTTGCTTTCTGGTTCATTTGCAATTGCCCAGTCGGGCTTTGTGGATGCCACCCTGTCGTCGGGCATCGCCCACCGCGGCTACAACGCCATCCAAATGGGTGGCGGCTCGGCTTGGTTTGACTACGATGGTGACGGCGACGAGGACCTCATCGCCGTCGGCGGCCGCATCAACAAGCTGTACCGCAACGATGGCAATGGCGCATTTACCGACGTGACGGCCGCAGCCGGGCTCGGCGGCCTGCTCGGCGACACCCAGGGCGTCGTCACGGGCGATGTCGACAACGATGGCTACCGCGAGGTCTTCATCTCGACGATGTGGCATCAACCCAACTACTTTTTTCACAACAACGGCGACGGCACATTTACAGACGTCTCGGTGGCATCGGGCATCGGGCTGGACTCGATGTGGGTGAGCTCGGCGGTCTTTGGGGACTTTGACAGTGACGGATTGCTGGACCTGTACCGTGGCAACTATGTGTGGCACGGCGAGGCCATCGTGGACTCCACGGGACAGCCCATCGGCTATGCGCACCGCTGCAATCCCAACTCCTTGTTTCGCAACAATGGCAATGGCACATTTACCGACGTGGGTGCCCAATATGCTGTGAACGACACCGGCTGCGCGCTCTCGGTCGTCTTCAGCGACTACGACAGCGACCACGACGTGGACATCATGGTCGCCAACGACTTTGGGGCCTGGGTCGCGCCCAATGCCTTGTACCAAAACAACTATCCCCTCCCCTATGCCGACGTGGGCGCTGCCACCAATACCGACCAAGCGATGTATGGCATGGGCATCGCCGTGGGCGACTACGACCACGACCTGGACCTCGACTACTACGTGACCGACATCGGGGCGGCGGCCTTGTTCCAGCAGCAGCCCGGCCACGTCTTCATCGATGTCGCCGCAACCACAGGCGTGCTCAATGACTCTGTCAATGGCGCACTGGGCACCGGCTGGGGCGATGCCTGGATCGACTACGACAACGATACCTGGCAGGACCTTTTCATTGCCCACGGCTACATACAGCTCATTCCGATCTTTGTGAACCAAAAGCAAGACCCCGATGTGATGTACCGCAACCTGGGCAACGGCTCGTTTTCCGATGTGAGCCTGGCGCTCAACCTCGGCGACACCAATGCAGGACGTGGCATGGCCATGGCCGACTACGACGAGGACGGCGACCTCGACATGTTTGTGAATGTCGTCAACTGGGACACCACGCACTGGGACGACAGCCGTCTGTACCGCAATGCCTACACCGGCAGCAACCACTGGCTGCAAGTGCAGTTGCAAGGCACCTACAGCAACCGAGACGCATTTGGCGCCCAGTTGGTCATCCGCACCGGCAACCAAAAGTGGGTGCATGAGGTCAATGGCGGCAGCAGCCACATGTCGCAACACAGCAGCATCGCCCATTTCGGCACGGCAACCGATTCCCTCATCGATTCGTTGTGGGTGATCTGGCCATCGGGGGGCACACAATTGCTCACCGACGTCCCAGCCGACCAACGCATCTTGGTGATCGAGGATTCCCTTTCCTTCGTCCAAGTCAGCGAGCCAGAAATCGGCTATTTTTCCGCCTATCCCAATCCATTTTCGCAATCCCTGACGGTGAAATTCATGGTCCTGCATCAATCACAAGCCACGATCGAGGTCACCGACATGACAGGGCGCGTGGTCTGGCAGGAGCAAATGAAGGTCGTGCCGGGCAATCATGAGACTTGGAATTGGAGTGGCCGCTTGCAGTCGGGAGCACTTGCCGCCAAAGGACTCTATTGCGTGCGGGTACATGCCGGCAACCAACAAGAAGTGCTGCGCGTGCTGCGGCAATGAGCATTCGCATCGGTGTCATGCTTTTCCTGCGGACATTTGTCTGAAAATGCGCCTTGATTCTGCGGGGACGTTGATAAGTTGCAATACTGGCGCGGGAATTGTGCGTAGTTTGGCCACTGGTACGGCACATTCATTGTGAAATTGAAGATGGGAATGCTCAAAAATCGAGGCTTTTTGCTCAGCGTGGTGCTTTTCTTGGCGCTGATCGTGGGATGCGGGGCAGCCGACGAACCGAATTTGCTGCTGGGTGAATGGAAAGTTTTCCACGTAGACCGAGGCGGCATGATCATTACGGGGCCTCAGTTCAAGGGCACTTCCTTCACTTTTCGGGAAAATGGGACGGTTTTTGCACAGGGGCAAGGAGGAGACACGCTTACGAGCCGTTACCTGAGAAACCTCGATACGCTCACCTATGTGGGCATCGCCACCTATGTCGAGGAGACTTATCTGATCGACACACTCACCATCGATCGCCTCAAGATTTCGGCCAATATCGACGGGATTCCGACGGTAATCACGATGAAGAAAATCAAAAAATAGCGCCACTGTTTTTGGACAGTGGTCATGGGTTGATTATATTTATAGCGGATTGAATTATTATCGCAGCGGTATATGATCAGAAACTACGCTTATTCGACTAAGCTTGTTCTTGTTGTTTTTACGATCTTGACTTTGTGGACGGGGACGGAATCGATGGGGGCGGTCTTCAACGACGGCCCCATCAACGTGCAGGCGCGACTGCGAA
>JANMIM010001023.1:0-18008 GCA_031375795.1 Bacteroidota bacterium | reverse complement strand
ATCAAAATTGCAGTCGGCATGCATCAGGTCGATGTTTTGGTTGCGCCAGTTTACGACCCTATTTTGGCCCCAGAGGGTTGCACGATACAATTGGTCCATCGCTACCGGGGATGGCGGATAAGTGAGCATCGTGGGCAGATTGGAAGGAGCGCAGCAAGCAGGAGTAGGAATGATTGGGTTCAAAGGGTCGCAGCGCAAGTTGAGCCCATTCCTCATGGCATAGGCGATCGGCAAGAGGTCCAGCATATTGCGGTAGCCGTCTGCATTGGCATCGCCGGGCCACACTTCCGAAGTCGCGTCGTGTACCATGAACTGAAATTGTGGGTTGAGAAATTGCACAATGAGCATGCCTGTAGGGCCAAACGGCGTAGGTGTACCTGAGGGACTCTGTACAATCGGCGTACCCGCACCCTTCGCCGCGACGTTGGCATTGTCCTTCGTCAACCAAATCTTCACCTTGTCGCCCATCATTTTCAAGCCAAGTCCCGTCGGCATCGGCTTGGGGGCTTGTACCTGACAGGGAAATTGCAGGGTCACCGTGTCGCCTTCTCGCATGGCGATCTCGTTATACTCCTGGACATTGACTGTCGCGCCCTGCCCGAAATAAGGATGCACGCCAGCCTTGGGCTGCTTGCTCGGCGCGCCGATCTTGCAAGTCTGTGGCGTGGTACCTGGACAACCCATGATGAGCAGCGCCGCGAGGCACAGCCATAAATAGTGAATTGGATTTTTCTTTTTCATAGTCTCTAGTTTTTAGAATATGATGCAAAGGAGCAGCTTGTTTGGCAGGGGGGAAATGGAAAAAAAAGTGAAGACGTTCGTTGGATGCTGTCTATAAATAGCCTATTTTAATGGAAATATCTCCAATTACGCCATTTTCTTGTTCGTTGATCCATGCAAAATACCGCCTTTCTCCACTGGCTGCGCAGCCTCCACAAAGAGGACATGCCCGCATTTCGGCAGTTCCTCCAGCAGCCACAAAATGTCGCAAAAAAGCTGCCCTGCGCATTGTTTGAATACATGCAGCGATTTGAGGATGCCTGGCGCGAACAAAAAACCATCGATGCACCTGTTTTGGGGGAGCAGCAAATTTACCGCCACCTCTACCCCACCGAGCCACTGAAACCGCAGCGCCTGCGCCGCGTCATGATGGACCTCCGCGAACTCATCGAGGCATTTGCAGCCACCCGAAGCCATTCCCTGCTCAGCCCCTCCCTCGACATGGAGCTACGCAAATTGCGCTATCTCCTGGAGCGCGACAGCCCCTTGTTTCTCGAGCGCTTGGAGGCCCTGTCTGCCCAGCTCGAGCAAACCGAATTGTCAGACGAGCTACCCCTTGCACGCATGCGCATCGAGCAGATGCGCACCCAGCACGCCATCCACCACCGCCTGCCCGACGACACATTCGAGCAAGCATTGGCCCACCTCGACGAATTTTACCTGCTCGTGAAGCTCGAGACCTGGACAGCGATGCGCAGCCGCGAAAACCAGCACGTACAGCGCCATCGCTATCCGCACGTCCATGAAATCAACCAGCTTGCCGCAAGCGCCAGCGCACAGGGCAAGACCATGGTGGCACTCTGGCAAGCCATGTTTGCCCTCGTCTCCCAAATCGATGCCCAGGTCGCCTACCCCGCCGCCATGAAAGCCCTCGAGGAGGTCGGGCCACGCCTGCAACAAAACACCCTGCGCCAGGTGCGCGCCTACCTTTTCAATGCCATCAACCGCAGCGGCAACACCGACAACCGCGCATTCTTTCAGCGCCTGCACGAGCTCCTCCATACCATGTTGCTCGAGGGGACCCTGCACCTCTCAGACGGTCGCCTGCCCCACACATTCTACCTCCCCTATGTGCGGGCGGCATGCCTCAGCGGCAATACAGACCTTGCCGAGGCATTCATCCAAAACCACAGCCACAACCTCGTGAGTACCGACATCCCGGGCCTCGTCGGCTATTGCAAGGCCCTGCTCACCTATTGCCTGGGACAGCCGCAGCAGAGCCTCAAAATCCTTCTAGCCCTCAAGTCCACCGAGTCACGCACCGAGGTACAGCTGCGCATCCTGCACGTGCAAGTCGCCTACTCCCTCGCCGACGAAGACAACTTCTTCCGCACCAACGAGGCCCTGCGCAAGTTTCTCGACCGCCATACAGAGCTCGGCGAGCGTTTTCAGGCCCTCGTCAAGCACTTTGCCCAATTTGCCGACAGCCTCGCCCGCATCCGCTTTGGCCACAATCGACCCAGCGGCACCCTACGCAAGCGCATAGAACTAGCCTCCACCGCTGAGAAACTGTGGCTACTCACCGAGGAATCAAAAGTAGCCAAGCCCTAGATGCGGCCCACAAACCGAAATCGCGCAACACCCAATGCGCGGCCATCCATCACCCGCCAAGGCCATGCAAATACCCTATTTTCAGCGCATTTGGGCGATCCGCCGCAACTCCGCCATCTGGCGGGCGGCGTCGGGCCATCCGGTCCTGTGCCAGTCCCGATGCCAAAGGCCAATCGGGAGCGCTCCCTCCTGTCCCTATCGCTTGCTCCCCCCTGCTTGGCCTGAAGGCCAAACCCATTCCTTGGCCATGGCTGCCTTTGTTGCAAGCGGCTGATATTCATCGGAAACCTCTCCGCTGGATTAGCCGATCTTGAAAAAACTTGCCAATCTCGCAGCAATGGCCAAGAAACAGGTGATTGCATCAAATCCCGATGAACCCAATCCCGATCCAATCCTGTTCATCGGCCCTGTCCAGTGTTTTGGGGAGGATCAATGAACGGGATTCAGCTGCCGCAGACTTTGTTTTTTTGCCATCAAATCCCCATATTGCGGTTCCTTTTTTGAGCTTTTTTGAACAGAAATCTGCATGGATCTTGTAGCCGCGAGGCGCTACATTTTGGATAGGTTGGATCGCGAATTGCCGCTTGATTTGAGCTATCATTCGCCGCAGCATACACGGGATGTTGTGCGCGCGAGTTTGCGGATTGGACGGGGAGAGGGCGTTTCGGACGAGGAACTGATCATTTTGGAAACGGCTGCGCTGTACCATGATTCGGGGTTCCTGATTCAAATTCCAAACCACGAGGAAATTGGGTGCACGATTGCACGGCAGTGTCTTCCCGATTATGGCTATCCTGCATCGGTGATCGACAGGATTTGCGAGATGATCATGGCCACCAAAATACCACAATCGCCGCAGAGCCATTTGGCGCAAATCCTTTGTGATGCCGACTTGGACTACTTGGGTAGCGGAGAATTTTATCGCATCGGCGGGCTTTTGTACAATGAACTTTTGCTGCATGGTGTTGTGCAGGATGCACAGGCATGGAATCGCATGCAGGTGCGTTTCTTGGAAGGCCATTCTTATTTTACGCAGACGGCGATTGCGGAGCGCTCGCCGATGAAGCAAGTGCATTTGGAGCAGGTGAGAGCGATTGTTGCGGGGTACGGGGATTAGGGTTTTGGGGCGGGCGGATCTGTGATCTTCTGATTTGTAAAATGCTTATCGGCTTCTCTGCCAGCAAGTCAAAATTCTTGTCATTTCGACCGAAGTCATGGCTTATTTGCAAGGCTCCGAAGGAGCCGCAGCAAATATGCCATGACGCAGCGGAGAAACAGCGTTCGGCGCAGCCAAATCTAGCGCCTCACGATACACCTCCTCATGACCGTTTCACTGATGTGTTGTTCTTGACCAGTGCCGCCTGTGCGCATTGTGGTCAAGCAGGACGTGCTATTAGAGGCGCTAGATTTCTCCGCTGCGTGGTCTCGTCGCTTCGCTCCCACGACCACTTCGGTCGAAATGACAAGGTGTTTTTCCAAGCATTGGCAAGGTTCCCGACTTGCACAATACATTATGTCTGTGGTCTGATTCACCGATATTCCAACTTTCCGCTGAAATTCGGTTTCTATTTTTGAGCAGGGCATCGTTCGATCCTCACCCGATTTCAACCAGGGTTGCCGCTTGCATTTTGCCCCAGCTTTTCTTCCAGCGTGCGCAATTGTTCGTTTTGGCGGCGGAGGCGTTGGGCGAGGATGACGAGGATGCCACGGGCGACTTCGCTGCGGTCTTCGATCAGTTCATAGAAATCATCTTGGTCGATGCGCAGGAGCAGGCAGTCGCTGAGGCCGATGGCGTCGGCAGACCTAGGCTCGGTCTCCACGAGGGCCAATTCCCCAAAAAAATCGTTCTTCCCCAGCTTGGCAAAGACGGTGCTGCCGTCGCCGATGCTGATGTTTCCCTCCACGATGATGTACAGACAATCACCAGGATCGCCTTTTTTGAAAAGGACTTCCTCCTCGGCAATGCGCTGCACGTGCGCAATGGCAGCCACTTCAGCCAATGTGTTTTCCGGCGTGCCGGCAAAAATACTGCTCGCCTTGAGCATGAGCACGATTTCAATGGGCGAAAAGGAATCCTGTGGGGTTTTCATCGCATGCATGGGGTAATTCTCAAGCGTAATTTCAAATTTGGAATGCAACCAATGGGCATATTGCGTGAGGCAAGGCGTTTTTTCGGCCATGGCGTGGTTGAGGAGCGCCGCATCTGGCTGGGGCTCATGGGCACGGTAGTACTCTGCGGCTAGGCAGATCGTCCAAGCGTCGTGCAGGGTGGAACCCTGTTGCAGGATCTGTCGCGCAGCCTCCAACACCCGGCCCTCGCGTACTTTGGCTGGCGATGCAGGCAAACGATTCAGGTAAATTTGCTCCAGCAGCGGCATCAATTGCAAGGATTGCGTACGGGGCAAAACTTGGTCCAAGATTTCCAAGGCACCCGCGCGGTGGTCATGGCCCTGGAAGCGCAGCCCCTGCCGCGCCCGCATCACGAGGCTGCGGTCATATTGCATGGACAACGTCATCAAAATCTGGTCCACGAGGGCGTGGAGTTCGATTTCCAAGGCGGCGGCGAGGGCGAATTGCTTTTCCTCGGTCAACAATTGGAATTGCGCCATGTCTTGGCCGAGGTGATGCAAGAGGCGTTGGAAGAGGGCCTTGAGTTCTGGCCTTTTGGCATCGTGAAAGCCCATTTTGGTCAATGCATCGAGGGCCTCACGGCGCAGGTTGCGCGATTCGCTGCGCAATTGGGCGAGCAGGAAGTCGATGGCCTCGGTGGATTGCCGACGGCTAGCGACCTTGCAAATCATCGGCAGGACATCGGGCTGCGAACTGGCAACTGCCAAGACGCCTTCCAAGGGGAAGTATTGCAAGGCCTCGAGTGCCTCTCCACGATGGGCAGGATGGCGCAGCAATTCGATCAAGATCGGCAGGCTGTCTGGATCGGAGAGCTTGCCTGCTGCTTGGATCGCGCCGCCCACGACTTGCGGAGAGCCGTCGCGCAGCATTTGCGGCAGGCTTGTTCCCATGGTGGCTTGATTCGTCTCGCCGATCAACCACAGGCCCGTCATCTGCTCGGCGACATCCTCCGAATTCACCATCCGCCGCATGAGGGTGATGCCCAATTCGGCAGCCGATGGTTCAGGATTCAGGATCAATCCCGCGATGGCACCTTTACGGATGGCATCGTTTTCGTGGGTGCGCCAAGCCTCGTCTTGCGTGTGGCCGGGCGAGGATTGCAGCAGCAATTTGGTGGCCAAGGTCTGCAAATCGGGGTGATTGCCTTGCGTCGCAAGACCTTCGAGCAAGGTCGCGGGCAGCGTGGCATCGCGCTCGGCAAGTGCTTGCAGGGCATAACGCTGCAATTCCGGTTCGGGCCGATCGAGGGCCGTGCGGAGCAAATGCACATAGTCGGCATGGGAATTGCCCTCGAGCATGCGCAGGGCATAGATGCCTTCGGAGGCCGTGCCGTTGCTCAGCTTGGCAGTGAGCAGCTCGGCGATCGTCTTGCCGACAAAGGGGATGGATTGGCCTTCCAGAAACCGCTTTCGCAAGCTGCTTTTTAAGATCTCCAGGCCAGCCTTGTTGAGTTGCCAGCAAGACCAGAGCCACAGCAGCGACACGAGGGCGATGCCGCCCGCGAGGAGAAAGTACATGGTGTCTTCGAAGTTGTGTTCACCCGCAAAGAGAAGGTCACCGACAATGACCAGCCCCAATGGATCGACAAAACCTTTCACGATCGTATGTCCCCTGAGCCGCGTGTGGGCTTCCAAAGGTTGAAACAGCGCCAAGAAAAGCGGATCCAAGAGGGAATATTTGAGTACATCGCGCAGCAGGTAGAGCATGGAGAAAAACCACAGCATGATTTTTTCATCCGCCGTAAACTCAAATGGCAGCAACAGGATGACGGTCGGGACGAGCATGGCAATCGGTAGGCTCACCAAGACGCCCATGACGCCCAGCCGATCGATCAATTTGCCCGACATCAAGAGCTTGAGGACGAATGTGATGCCCATGGATAGGAGCATGAAGGTCCCCAAAAAAGCCGCCAATTCGTGGCTGTCGTGGTAGTGGTGCTTGACCTTGCCGTAAAAGGAAAAATCCACCATGCCCATGACGATGGCGCTGAGAAATGCAAAAATAGACAGCGCCAAAATGAAACGGTTGCCAAAGATGCGTAGCAGGAATCCCTCGGGCGATTTGGTATGGTGAGGGCCATGCTGGGACTGCTGGCGATCCAGGGTCGCCCTAGCGGCTGGGTTGGCGAGCAGCTTTCTGAGCAGGAAAAAGGAGGCCAGAAACGCTACCATGCTCACATACAGCAGGTTTTCGAGTTCCACGGATTCTGAGAGCAGGGTCACGGCGAGGTAGCCGAGCATCTTGGCAGGGATGTCGCCTGAGCCGATCAATCCAAACAGTCGCTTGCTTTGCCGCACGTTGAACACGAGGGAGGCCAAGCCCCAAAATTCGAGGTTGGCAAGGAGGTAAACGATGCGGTAGGCGAGCAGCATCGCAAAGGCCATGACGGCATGGCTCACGGCATAGCCAGCGAGGCGCACCAAAAGCAGGATGACGGCAAGGGACAGTACGACGGCCGGCAAGTAGGTTTGCAGCTTAAATTTGTGCTCAAAATGGGCGTAGAGGCGGGAGACACCCATCATCAAGAGTCCGGCGGCGACAAAGGCGATGGCGAGCTGCTCCCCTTCGAAGGTATGGAGGAAGACCGCGCTCGCACTCGTGAACAAAAATGCGATGCCGACCCCTAGGAAGAAGTTGTGCAGCAGCAAGGGGAACACCAAGGGTGCCTCGTGCTTGTCTACGCCCAGGATCTTGAGCAACATGCCATTTCCTGCGCGTGTCGGATGCTTTTCAGCCATTGGCATTGCGGCTTTCTGTGGTTTTCAAGACGCCGTTCACGAAGTACATGTCCATCACTTCCTTGCCCTTGACCGGCAATTTGCCACGGTGCTCGCAATCGAAGCGGGATTTCACCCATTCGTAGGTGCTGGCCGAGATGTTGACCTTGCCGATTTCGCCGTGGCTTTCCATGCGGGCGGCGATGTTTACCGTGTCGCCCCAGACGTCGTAGGCAAATTTTTTCTTGCCGATCACCCCTGCGATCAGGTCGCCGGTGTTCACGCCGACGCGCAATTCCCAGGCATTGAGGCCCTTGGCGGCGCGCTGCGCGTTCCATTCGCTCACCCACTGGCAGATTTCGAGGGCAGCGCCGACAGCGTCGGCGGGATTGCTGGTGTTCTTCACAGGGAGTCCGCCGGCGCACATGTAGGCGTCGCCGATGGTCTTGATCTTCTCCATATTGTGGCGGCCGATGATCTCGTCAAATGCGGTGAAGCATTCGTTGAGGGTCTGGACCAATTCCTGTGGGTTGATGGTGGAGGCCGCCTGGGTAAAGGATTTGAAATCGGTGAAGAGGACGGTGACCATCTCGTAATACTGCGGCGTGGCCTCGCCTTTTTGCTTCAATTCGTCGGCGATTTCATCGGGCAGGATATTGCGCAAGAGGGCTTCGCTCTTTTGCTTTTCCTTCTGCAATTCCTGCGTGCGCTCATCCACGAGGAGCTCGAGCTCCTTGTTGTGCCGCTCGAGTTGCCGGTTTTGCTCCTCGAGCAGGCGGTCCTGGTAGAATCCCTTGATCGCTTCCCGCACCGTCAAGACGAGGTCCGGGCCATCCCAAGGCTTGGCCATGTAGCGGTATAGATTCGCATGGTTGACCGCCTCGGTCACGGCTTCGAGGTCCGATTGGCCGGTAAGCAGGACCGTGTAGGTGGCTGGTGATGCTTCGTGGATCCGTTTGAGTACCTCATGGCCCTTGATGCCGGGCATCAATTGGTCGGAAATCACGATCGGGATGTCGCTGCCGGCAGCGAGCAACTCGGCGACCAGTTCTAGGGCTTCTTCGCCGCTCTCGGCGAGCTCGATGGCATAGAGACTGCCAAAATCCCGACCGAGCTGGGATTGCAGTCCATTGAGCACAACCCGCTCATCGTCAATACAGATGATCACTCCGTTTCCCATGGTCTATTCTGTGATAAGGTCGACGAGTTGTTTTTCATCCCACGGTTTGTAAATGCATTTGATTCCCTTGTGGTTGCGCTGTATCTCCTGCACCACTTTTGAATCGACATGCCCGGTGAGGAGGATCGTTTTCACGTGATGCACCTTCTTGCGCACCTCCTCCAGCAATTCGTCGCCTTTCATGCCCGGCATGAGCCAATCGGAGATCACGACATAGATCACATCTTCATCGATCGCCCGCAGCTCCTCGATGATTTCCAAAGCCTCCTCGGCCGACTCCGCGAATTCATAGTTGAAATTGTTGCCGAAATTTCGGGTGAGCTGCGAATTCAAGCTGTCGAGGACGATCTTCTCGTCGTCCACGCAGACGATGTTCAGTATCTTTTTCATGACGTTTTCCGAATTGGGAATCTAATATAAAATGTGGTTCCGATATCTACTGTGGAGTCAAATCTGATCGTGGCTCCGTGTTGGTCCAAAATACGCTTGATGATGTCCAAGCCCAGACCACTGCCTTCGCCAGCAACTTTGGTGGTAAAGAAGGGGTCAAAAATCTTGGATTTGATCGCGTCGGGAATGCCTTTGCCGTTGTCTTGGATGGTCACCACAACATGGCCGTCCACTGTTTCGAGTCCGATGGTCAAGATGCCTTTTCCATCCATCGCCTGTACCGCATTCACGATTAGATTGGTCCAGACTTGGTTGAGCTGATCGGCAAAACCGAGGATTTCAGGGACTTCCTCATAGTTTTTGATCACTTCGACACCGTGCTTCAAGCGGTTGTGGTAGATCGTGAGGACTGTCTCCAAGTTGTTGCGGACATTGATCGGCTCCATCACGCCATCACCCGATGTATGCAGGAAGGTTTTCAGTGCCCGCACGATGCGCGTAGCGCGGTCCACCGCCAATTGGATCGTCTCGCTGCTGCGGCGTTGGTTCAGGATGTTGTAGGCCAGCATCACGAGGCGATCAAATTCAGGAAGTTTCGAGAGTCGCTCCAGCGCCGGATTGACCTCATGGATTCCGATTTGTACCAAACGATCGCATAAGAAACTGGAGTCGTCGATGCCCAATTCAGCAAACCGAACACGCATGTTTTTTTTGATTTCACGCTCCTCTTTGGTGGACAAAGTGATGCTGCCGGGTTGGGAGGTCGCGATGAATTCGATAAACAGGTCCTTGTCTTCCTCCTTGAAGACCTTTGTCATCCAGAGCAGTTCCGCGAGCATGTCCTTAAAAGCCAGGGAGGATTCCTCTGCCGAAGATTTGATGGCACCGAGCGGCGTATTCACCTCATGGGCGATCCCTGCTGACAATTGCCCAATGGCTGCCAGTTTCTCCGACAAGAGCAGTTGTTTAAACGTTTGCCGCACTTGCTCGGTATTTTGGAAATTGAGTCGGATAAATTGGATGTAGAGAAACAGGATTTGGCCAAAGACCATCAGGACGTTGAAGATCCTCAGGACAGTTGTTTCGTTCGTGGAGCGCAGTCCTCCAAATTGCCGGACAAAATACGGATCGAGCCAAAATGTGAGTCCGCATAGGAAAACGAAGACGACCGACCAAACAATGCTCTCCTTGAGGTCGTGGAAGGGCAAAACGACGATCATCGCGACAAGCGACCACAGCATGTAGCCACCTGAGGCTTCAAAACCGCCCAACAAAGCTTGGACGATCAAGCCATTGGTAATGTGGATGAGGGTTTGGAAATGTTTGGTGATAAAAAAGTTCTTGAATCGGTAATAGAACGTATAGTTAATGACGGTGATCGGAAAGAAAGCAAGGGTTACAAACGCTGCATACTTTGAAACCAAAAAGAGCAGCCCCCCCAACAGCGTGAATCCGATGCTCGTTCCCAATGCCTCAAAATCCAGAAACTGCTTTCGGGTGATGGTGATTTCATCATCATCGGGAAGACGTCCGATACTATGAATGGCCTTTAGGAGCTCCATTGTTTCATTTTGAATCGCAGCGGAGAAAAAATCGTTGGACTGCAAATGTAGCTGAAAAGGCTGGCAATCTGATGAAGCCTTGCTGTACATCTGACCCCGCAAAAACATAGCCGTCATACTGGTTTCAGGATTGGCAGCCTGACAAAAAATGTCGTCCCTTCCCCTTGAACCGACTCAAATGTGATGGTTGCATGGTGTTCCTCTAAAATGCGCTTGATGATATGGAGACCCAATCCGCTGCCTTCCCCGGAGCCTTTGGTGGTGAAAAAGGGATCAAAAATCTTTGATTGCACGTCCAAAGGGATCCCCGATCCTGAATCCTTGAAGGTCACCTCGACTTGGTCTCCCAACTGCTGGATACCGATGGTCAATATGCCCTTATTGTCCATCGCTTGCACGGCATTGACGATGAGGTTCGTCCAGACTTGGTTCAACTGGTCAGCATGGCTCAGGATTTCGGGAACGTCGGCGTAGTTCTTGATCACCTTCACGCCCTGTTTCAACCTATTTTGGTAGATGGTCAGGACGGTCTCGATGTTGTCGCGAATATTCGTGGACTTCATTTCTTCTCCGCTAGAGCTATGAAGGTAGGTCTTTAGGGCCTTTACAACGCGAGACGCCTTGTCCACGGCCAATTGAATGGTCTGATTGCTGCGCTGTTGATTCAATACATTGTACAGCATCATCACCATTTTCTCGAAATGGGGCTGATTTGCAAGCGTTGCCAATTCATCGCCAACTTCCAGAATCCCCACTTGAACCAAGCGATCCGATAAGAAATGTGAGTTTTCGATCCCGAGTTCGGAAAACCGCTCGCGCATCGCCTTTTTGATCTCGCGCTCTTCCTTGGTACTCAAGGATTCCTGACTGGTTTGCACATGGACGAGGTAGGAAAAAAATATGTCACGTTCCTCCGCGGTGAAATTTGTCGACATCCAGATCATTTCATCGAGGACGTCATGGAAGGCGTGCATGGACTCTTCTGCCGAGGATTTGATGGCGCCCAAAGGTGTGTTGACCTCGTGGGCCACACCTGCTGCGACCTGTCCAAGCGCAGCAAGCTTTTCTGCGGTGATCAGCTTGCCATAGGTTTGCTTCACCCGCTCCATATTCTTGGAATTGACCGTGACGAAATACACGAACAGGAGTAGGATAATGATGGAAACGACCACCACGTTGGAGATTTGGAAAATCTTTGAGACATTATCCGATACACCCATGTCGAATTGGGCTTTGAAGAAATCGTCAAACCAAAACGAGATCACGGTGAGACCGATGTAGATCAACAGCCAAACCAAACTGGTTTTCAGGTTTTGATAAGAGATTGAAAGCACCATCGCCAAGATCGACCAGAGCATGACGCCTCCAGAAACGACGAAACCACCAAGCGTCCATTGCAGAATGAAAGGCAAGAACATGCTGATGACCGTTTGCAGGTTTCGTGCGAGCGCAAAACTTTTGACTTTCGCAAAGAGCCAGAAATTGAAGGCCGTAATCAGGACGTAACTATAGGGCGTGATCGCGGGATAGTGATAGCCAAAGAATACCAGCAAGGTTCCCCAAAGCACCCCGCCAATGCTCATCCCGAGACCCTGATAGATCATGAATTGTCTTCGTAAGACGACGTTTTCGTCCTCGCCTTCGATGCTGCCGATTTTGACCAGTTTTGCTAGAATACTCATGATTGCTCGATTTTTTTGCCAATGCCAATCCCTGCGCGGTGGAATAAGATCACCAACGACTTGTTCGGGGAGGGTTGCTCCGCTGACTTCTTCTTCAAGAAACGCGTTTCGCCCGAGTCCCACTCGTGGTGGGCGTAGCGATGGATGATATTTCTTACCTTATTCAATTTCTAGACTGATTTTTTTACAATGACGATTCGCGTTCCAATTCATGCATTCGTTACGGGACCCGATCCTATTTCAAGATACATTTCTTTGCTCAGATGGCTGATTCTTGCCGATCAAAAAAAGGGGATCGAACAAGGCACAGCCGCGTTGAAGGAACCTGCAATGCCTTCATAGATGCCGCTTCACTTTGTGTCCGAGCCAAGGGAAAACAAAAAACCTATAGATCAGGCATCCGACACAGAGGTCAAAGACTGAATCCAAGGTCGCCAGCAACATGAAAAAACCGATGATGCTCATCGCGGCAACCGGCCAATCCAGATGGATGAAAATCGTTCCCAAAAAGGCGCAGAGAAAGCCCAGCCGCGATGCAAATACCTTCTGAGCCATGTCGATCATTTTGGGCGGGAGGCCCAGCAATTTGACAACTTGCCCGGAAAGGAATCCCATAGGACTGTACTTCTTTTTGCCTGTGGCACGGATGAAATAGTCCACGGAGACGATGTACAGCAGGATTGGCTGCAAGGTAAACATGAACACGGCCATCAGGACCGCGTTCATGAATACCGTGAGCCGACTGACATTGCTGTCGATTTGCTGGAAAGAGACCGGGCAGACAAGATGGAGCATAATACTGCAATCTGAGATCAACGATTCAAGCGATTCAAAATGACCTTGCCCCCAATGGGTGGTCGGGCTTCCCAGATTCATCGTCATTTCTTTTCTGACTGTACGCTGAAGCTCTGCTCAAGCCGCTGCAAACGGGCCTCAAACTCCGCCTTCAAGGCAGCATTGGCTGCTTCGGCATCGGCGACTTTGCTTTGCAGGCCTGCATTTTGCGTATTCAGGGCCTCGATCTGCACCTGCTGCTCCTGCACCGCCTTCACCAGCGGCATCACGAATTGCGAATAGGCGACCGCGTAGTTTTCCTTGGAGGCATCCGCTGGAATATGCAGACCATCAAAGTCATAGCCGATTTCCTTGCAAATGCCCTCGATGTCCTGTGCCAAGAAGCCGGTATGCTGGATATTGGTAGATGCGGCATAGTCGGCGCTTTGCAACCGCTCGTTGCGGATGCTGTCGGGCATTTCCTGCATCAGGAATTCCTCAAACTTGCGGGTATCGAAATTGTAGGTCACAGGCTTCAGGCGGGTGATGAAATCCAAGCCTGGCACGGTGGCATCCTGAACATTGGTCTTAAAGCGGGCATCAGAAGGGAAGGTGTAGGCGACTTGTCCTTCGATGACCGTGGTGAGGGCATCACCGAGGCGGATCTTGTTGGAAGCATTGACCGTTGCATTGTTGCCCAGCGCGGAGGAATTGGAAAATGTTCCAGTGGAGACGTTGGCATTGTTTCCAATCAAAGTGAGATTGAAACCCGTCGTCACGATGGAACCCGCATTGTTGCCCACTGCCGTGACAAGAGAAGCGGATGTGCTGTTGCGAAGCGCACCATTCCCGAGAATGGAATTGTTTATACCGGTCGTATTGGCGGTTCCAGTATTGGCTCCGACGGCGGTGTTGCCTGTACCGGTAGTGTTCAGCAGGGCAGTGAAGCCGACTGCGGTGTTGTTGTTGCCGATGATGTTTGCACCCAACGCGTCCATGCCGATGGCGGTGATGCCCGTGGCCGTGGTGCTCACATCTGCGGCGTGTGCACCGAATGCCGTGTTTCCGATCGCCGTGTTCATGCGGAGCGCATAGTAGCCATTGGCGGTGTTGAATGGAACGGTCGTGCTGGAAAACAGGGCTTCGACACCGACTGCCGTGTTGGAGTTACCTGTGGTATTGGCACGCAGGGCGTTTCGACCTACGGCGGTGTTGTCATTTCCGGTCAGGGTATTCAGCATCGTACCGTTGCCCATGGCGGTGTTCCTTTCTGCTGTGGTGGCGTTGGCAAGGTTGTCTGAGCCGACGGCAGTATTGTAGTTACCTCCATTGATCCAGCTCAGCGCCTGAGAGCCTACGGCCGTGTTGCCGACATCCGCATACGATTCTCCCAATGCCTCAGCACCGATTGCCGTTTGATCCGAACTCGTCGTGCTACTGGTGAGTGCATGGGAACCGATGGCAGTATTGCGTGAACCGGTCGTGTTGCCACCGAAGGCATTTGAACCTAGTGCGGTGTTTTCGTTCCCCGTGGTGGTGAAAGATCCTGCACCAAGGCCGACCAATGTGTTATCAACTCCCGTCGTGATGTCCATCCCAGCCGCATAGCCGATCAGCGTTGCGGAACCATTCGTCATGGACATTCCCGCCTGGTAACCCAGGAAGGTGCTGTATCCCGTGGAATTGTCGATGTGAAGCGCGGGCTGATTGTTCACCCGGACGTTGAAAGCCACGTTGTCTGTGGTGCCGATGAAGTTGGTGCCGTTGACGGTTCCGGAATTGCCGGTGAGGGACCAGCCTGAGCCGTTGGTATTACCCCAAACGGGAGCGGTGCCGCTTCCGGTGCTGAGCAGCACCTGTCCGGCGGTGCCGGCCGAACCACCTGGCATGAGGGCGCCATTGAGGCTTAGATTGCCGTTGATGTCCAGCTTCTGCGACGGAGTGCTCGTTCCGATTCCTACATTTGTGCCGTCGTCGAAGAGGATGGAGTTACCTCCTGTGCTGGTACCTGTGAATTTGACCAGATAATTGGGGGTGCCGGAAAGCGTTGCAGGTGGTGCGGACCAAATCGGGGAGGTACCGCTGCCAGCGCTGATCAGCACTTGCCCGGCGGTGCCACAAGTGCCTGCCGCACAAAGCGCCCCAAAGAACCGCACGCCTCCGTAAACCTCTACACCGACAGAATCCACGATCAACTTGGTCCCCGCCGGGCCCGTTCCGCTCGAAACCTGCATCCGGATCTCGGTACCATCGGGTGGGCCTGAAGAATCGCTTTCTGCCACGATGAAGAGCTTGTCATTGTATCCGTCAATGCGAAACGGAGGAGGATTGGAGCCGGTGCCGTTCGTGTTATTCAGCACAAGATTGCCTCCGCTGTAAATATCGTCCGTGACCTCCAGCTTGTACGTTGGGGTAATAGTCCCAATCCCCACGTTGGTTCCGTTGTCGAAAATCTGACCGTCGACAAGCGTCGTTCCATTCCACTTGGGCACCCTATTGCTGGACGAACTGCTGACTTGCGGGTCCGTTTCCGTGATCGACAAGGCCGATGCAGCCGTCCACGTTCCTGCACCGGAAGCGTCGGATACCAAAACTTTGCCCGCGCCTTGCGAGCCATCTGCCATTCGGATTTTACCAATAACATCGAGTTGTTGGCTCGGGGCAGAGGTGCCGATTCCTACGCGTCCGACATTTGTGATGGTCATTTGGTCGATTGCCCCGGTGTTCGTGGATGCGGTTCTGAACCGAATCTCAGTTCCAGTGGGCGAGCCAGCAGAATTGTTTTCTGCGACGACATAGAGCTTGTCAGCGTTACCATCAATGCGGAAGGCTGAGGGAGTCGTTCCCGTTCCGCTTGTATTTTCCAGTTTCAAATCGCCACGGGCCAAAATATTGCCTGCCACGTCGAGTCTTTCGGTAGGCGCGGAATTTGACAAGCCAACATTGCCGGAGTTGCGTTCAATGGAAAGTCTCGTTTGGCCGGTCACGTTCCCTTGATGCGAGGAGATGTTGAAGGAATTGGCAGGCCAATTGAGGATTTCGTTGCCTAAATTTCCACGATTGAACCCCATTGAGAAACCGAAATCATCGGCATTGGGGTCTTCTCGAAAGAACATCCTAGTGCCCAATGCGTCCGGCATGATCTCCAAGCCCTCATTTGTGGAAAAAGCTGAAATGAGCATATTCCCTTGAGAAAGATGCAGTTTCTTCAGGGGCGTTGAAGTTCCGATGCCCACATTGGTGCCGTCGTCGAAAATCTGACCGTCGACAAGCGTCGTTCCATTCCACTTCGGCACCTTATTGGTCACCGAACTGCTGACTTGCGGATCCGTTTCCGTGATCGCCAAGGCCGATGCAGCCGTCCAAGTTGCGGCACCTGCAGCATCAGAAACCAAAACTTTGCCCGCGCCTTGCGAGCCATCTGCCATTCGGATCTTACCGATGACATCGAGTTGCTGGCTTGGAGAGGCTGTGCCAATGCCCACACGTCCTGCACCCGTGATGGTCATTTGGTCCACTGCAGCAGCGTTGGTGGAAGCGGTTCTGAAACGAATCTCGGTTCCAGTGGGAGGGCCACTGGGATTACTTTCTGCGATGATTTGCAATTTGTCCTGAAAACCATCGATGCGAAAGGGAGGCGGGGTTGTACCCGTACCACTTGTATTTTCGAGAAATACGTTGCCTGCACTGAAAATATCTCCGCGTACATCGAATTTGTAGTTGGGATTGACGGTGCCGATACCCAAATTGGCGCCATTTTCATAGATGAGCGAATTGCCTCCGGAGGTCGGGCTGGTAAATTTGACGAGGTAATTGGCGGTTCCAGAGATGTTGGCGGAGCCTGCTGGGCCTGTGGCGCCCGTTGCGCCCGTTGCGCCTGTGGGCCCCGCAGGTCCTGTCAAGCCGGTCGGACCTTGCGGGCCGGTTGAGCCTGTGGCTCCCGTAGCACCTGTCAACCCGATCGGACCTTGCGGCCCTGTTGCGCCGGTTGCTCCTGTCAAGCCAATCGGACCTTGTGAACCGGTGGCGCCCGTTGCGCCCGTTGCGCCGGTCGGGCCTTGGATGCTATTCCCCGTCGCAGTCCAAGTTCCCAATGATTTGAAATAGGTCAATCCTGTTGTCAAATCCACATAAGTATCGCCATCGGCGCCAAGTCCAATGCTTGGGATGCCGGTGCCACTTAGGAACGATGCCCCGTTGGTGCCATTGGCTCCGGCGGGGCCAGTAGCACCCGTTGCACCTGTCGCGCCCGTCAATCCGATTGGGCCTGCTGGGCCCGTCGCGCCTGTCAATCCGGTTGGGCCAGTGGGACCTGCAGGGCCAGTTGCGCCTGTTGCACCGGTCAATCCAGTTGGACCCGCAGGACCTGTTGCCCCGGTCGCGCCTGTCAATCCGATCGGGCCTGCCGGGCCAGTTGCGCCTGTTGCGCCCGCCGCGCCAGCAGGACCTGTTGCACCCGTGGCTCCCGTAGGCCCAGTTGCACCCGCTGGTCCAGTCGCGCCCGTTGCGCCTGTCGCTCCCGCAGGCCCCTGCGGCCCCGCGGGCCCAGGATTCCTGCTGCTGTCTGCATACAGCGCATAAGGCACGCTCACCAGCTGTTGCGCACCCAATGAAAGGTAATTCGTTCCCCCAGCAGGATCCAGTTCGACCTCGATGAAATGGCTGTTCCCGCCCCATTGTATGGCTGCAAAACTTCCCGAAACCACCGTTCCCGCGCCGATTTGCAGATTCACCAAGCCGAATGCATTGGTCGTCGGCATGTGGGTCTCGCTGTAGACCGTGGGGCCTATTGCGCTGCCTTCGTGGATGTTCATCCGTAAGGCTACCATTTGATTGGGGAGGATGGTGCCAGCGACGTCGCGGACGACGGCTTGGTAGTTGAAGGATTGCGGGGCTTGGCCAAAGAGTGAAGTGCAAGCCAACATGACCAGCACAAGGAGTGAAAAACGAGAAGCGATTATCTTTTTCATAGTCATTGAGGGGAAAAATGGATCAATTCGTATGGACCACTTGGATTTTGAATTGCTGGAGCTGGGCCGAAAAATCACCCTTCACACGCAGCACATAGGCGCCTTGCGAAAGTTGCGTCACGTCGAGCGTCCGCGCATCCGCCTCTTCGGGCTTGCCTGCGAGCACTACGCGACCGTGCATGTCCACGAGTTCCAGCGTGGATGTCGTGGAAGCAGAAAAGCGCACGTTGAGTAGGGTGGAGGCAGGGTTGGGAAAAACATCGACGTGAAAA
>JANMIM010001016.1:0-4242 GCA_031375795.1 Bacteroidota bacterium | reverse complement strand
ATGGACACGTTTTCTGTGCGTGCGATGTTGAGGACGAGGGGAGAATAAAAGCGGCCATTGCCTGAGCGGCTTTCCAAGGGAGCCGAAACCGACGACGCTTGAGAGACGGCTTGGTTCACGGCGACCGTTTCCAAAACGGGCGCAGCGACCACCTCGCTCACCTTGGCTTGTCCATTGCCGTTGCTGCTCGGCGACGGGCTTGCACCGACCGCCTCGGTCTCGATGATGGCGATCACGGTGCCCACGGGCACGACATCGCCTTCCTTGAACATCACCTCCATCAATTTGCCATCGACCGGCGAGGGCACGTCAGAGTCCACTTTGTCGGTGGCGATCTCCAAAATCGGCTCGTCTTGCTCGATTTTGCCTCCCACGGCTACCACCCATTTCAAAATGGTCGCCTCGATGATGCTCTCGCCCATCTTGGGCATGATCAGCTCTACTCTGGCCATATCTTAATCTAAAGTTGAAGTCCCTTGATCTTTCAAATGCGCTGCGAAATTAACCAAAAAAGATCAGGATTTCAGGTTTTGCCGATTTTCGCACGACAGATTTATTGCGGACGGGGCACACGGGTTTCATGGCTCGCTTTTATCCTTGCTGCAGACATTTGAGGGCAAATATGAGGGCTGCGTAGGCCGCAATCTCAATGTTGACCTTGCGGTCGCGCAACATGCGGATGTGGTGGGCCTGCGTGCCGCCGGGACCCGCGATGGCGATCCAAGCCTGTGGCAGGTCCTCGCGCGGCGCGTCACGCGCCGCCTCGGCGATGCCGGTGATGCCCACGGCATAGTCGCTGCCCAACACGCGACGCGCACCTTCGGCCATTTCCCGCGCCACTTCCTCCGACACAATGCCTTTCCCCATGATCGTCTCATGCCGCACGCCCAGCACATTTTCCTTCACCGATGGCATGTAGGCCACGACGCCACCCTTGAGCACCCAGGAGATGCCACTGAACTTGACAAGCTTGGCGGCGATCTCACCGCCGGTGCAGGACTCTGCGGTGGCAAATGTCTTGCCGCTGGCCAGCAACCACTCGGCGAGCAACTTGTCGGGCCCCTTGTCCTCAAGGGAGTAGACGTATTGCAGCAGCAGCGCGGCGACCTGCTGCTGGGCCTGGCTCAGGAGTCCTTGCATTTCGGTCGCCTCGGCCGGCGAGCCCTGCATCTTGAGTTCGATCTTGGTCCCATCATAGCTCGGCAGGTAGGCGATGGCGATGCGTGGATCGAGCATTCCCTCGATCGCCTCCATCTTCTCGGCGATGGTGCTCTCGGCAATGCCCGCCGTGCGCACCACGCGCGCATGCTGCAGCGCGACGGGATACTGGGCCTGCAACCACGGCTTGACGTGGTGCTCCATCAAATATTTCATTTCGTAGGGCACCCCGGGCATTGAAACGAGGGATTTGCCACCTACCTGGAAAGCCATTCCCGGCGCTGTGCCCATTTCGTTTTCCATGACCGTGCAACTCGACGGGACGAATGCCTGCTGACGGTTGAGTTCCAGGAGCGGTCGGTTGAGCCGCTGCAAGAAGCCTTCGATGCGGGCCAAGGTCGGCGCATGGAGCACCATCTCGCCGCCAAACATCTCCAACAATACCTTTTTGGTGATGTCGTCCTTGGTCGGGCCGAGTCCGCCGGTGACCAGGATCACATCGTGGGTGGCCAGCAAGTCGGTGATCGCGGCGGTGATCACAGGCCCGTCGTCGTGGATCACCAGGGTGGTTTCCAAGGCATATCCGGCCTGCAGGAGCATTTGGCCCATGGTGGCGGCATTGGTATTGATGGTGCGGCCGCGCAGGAGCTCGGTGCCGATGTTGAGGAGGGCGATCTTGGTCATCTTTTGAAATCGGGTATGAAAATCCGAACTTCTGAATAAGTCTCGGGAGGTACAAAGGGTTTTGCAGGGGCGAATAAAAATTTGGGGCCGCTGTGCAAGCCTTTGGTTCCGATGGCGCATTCGAGCCGCGCTTACCGCTCGAATTCCCTTCGATTTCCATGCTTCGCTAGCCAAAATTCCCCCGATTATTCACAAATTGCGGTCATGAAAATGTGCTTTTTGCTGCTGTTGTTTTGCTCCTGCTTTACGCTGGCCATCGGGCAAGCGGATTCCATGGCGAAGCCGGTGCTGCATGTCGGCGGCTACCTGGAAGCATATTACGGCCTGGAACCCGCCCAACTGTCCGGGCACAAAAGGCCCTGCTTCTTCTACAACCACCACCGCAAGGGGGAGGTGGCCGTGAACATGGCCTTGGTACAGCTCTCGGCCGAGCATGCCCGCTACCGCGCACACTTGGGCCTCATGGCGGGCACCTACGCGCAAGCCAACCTGGCGAATGAGCCCGTGGCCATGCGTTTTTTCTATGAGGCCAATGCAGGGGTCGCGCTGGGCAAGGCAGGGCGTACGTGGCTCGACATGGGCATTTTCCCTTCCTACATCGGCTTTGAAGGTGCCATCGCCACCGACAACCTTACGCTCAGCCGCTCGATGTGCGCTGAAGGTTCGCCCTACTTCCTCACCGGCGCACGGCTCGGCACCCGGCTCGGCGATCGCTGGGAGCTCGCGGCTTACCTGCTCAACGGTTGGCAACGCATCCGCACCGTAGCAGGCAACAGCCTGCCGTCGGTCGGCACACAGGTGCGCCTGCAAGCTTCGCCCAAGGTCCTGCTGAACTGGAGTACATTCATCGGCACAGACGACCCCAACACCACGCGCCGCATGCGCTATTTCAGCAACCTCTATGTGCAATCCCAACCGCGCATGAAACTCGCGCTGACTGCTGGCTTTGACTTTGGGATGCAGCAGACCGCCAAGCACAGCCAATCGATGGCGGCCTGGATGAGTCCCGTCGTGATCGCGAAATACCAAGTGAGCAAGCGAATGGCAATGGTGTGCCGTGCGGAGTATTATGCAGATCCCTTGGGGGTCATCATCGATTGCCCGGGTGGCATGGGAGGCTTCAAGACCATGGGCGCCTCGCTGGGCTGCGACTATCAGCCACATTCAAATGTGTGGTTGCGCTTGGAGGCCAAGGGCTTGCAAAGCCAATCGGCAATTTTCGACACGCAAAAGGGTGCTTCCCGACAAAACCTGGGATTGGTTGCCTCGCTTGCCGTTCGTATTCCCTGATCGAATGCAATGCCGTCGCGAGGTTTCCACATTGAAAAAGGGCCTTCTGAGCGCTGAAATGGAATTCCACCCAATCACGTTCCCTCAGAATTGCCTCATTTTCAAACCCATGTGGAAATAATTTGTTCCGAAATGTTTGGAATCCACGATTATCCTGCCGAACTTATCGGTCGGTAATAGTCATTTCTAACATCATGAAGCAACTTCTTACAGCTGTCTTGCTGGTCTGCACGGCCTTTTTGGCGACGCAGGCGCAAACGATCACCTCTTGCACCCCCAATGCAGCGGTCACTGGCCAGGCATTGACCGTGAGCATCATCGGGGCGAGCACCAATTTTGTCGGGGCGACAAGCACCTACCTTCGAAACGGTGGCTATTCGATTTACCCGACTTCATGGTCTGTCTTGAGCGGCACCAACATCACAGCCAACTATACGATCCCACCCGCCGCCCCGCTAGGCAGCTACGATGTACATGTGTGGGACATGAACCAAATTTCCCAAGTCGGCGGGTTCACGGTCAGTGCAGGCGCGCCAGCTGGCAGCTACGGCAGGGTGAGAGGTGTGGTGTACCGCGATGCGAATGCGAATTGCATCTTTAATGGAGGCGAGATTCCCCATGCGTATCGCGCCGTGACCTTTGTGCCCGGACCCTATACCACGATGACCGATGCCAATGGTAATTATGATGTCTGGCTGCCCCTTGGTGCCTATACGGCGTCATTTTCACCTTGGTTCCCAGACGCTTCCTTTTGCCCAGTTTCAGGGACGCGGGCCATCAACTTGGTCACCAATGGCCAGTTGCTTGTAGGGCAGGACTTTGCGACCAATGCGATACAATATTACAATGCCTACATCAATTCGAGCACGCCTCGGTTGCGACCTGGATTTGCATGCAACCTGCAATTGCTTGCCTTTAACTATGGAAATATCCCCATTCCTGCTGGTCAAGTCCGATTTAGAAAACCAAGTTTCGCCAATTTTGGTAGCTGTACACCGGGTGGATTTACAATCAATGGAGATACCATCACTTGGAATTTCACCAACATTTTGGCTAACAGCCAACAACTCTTTAACGTCCAAATGAGTTGCCCGCCCGGAGTTCCCATCG
>JANMIM010000942.1:0-3432 GCA_031375795.1 Bacteroidota bacterium | reverse complement strand
CACCTACGAGGAGTACACGGGCACGATGGTCAAGGAAGGCGCAACCACCGGGGGCCACATCCCTGGGAGCATTTGGCTGGATTACGTGAGCGCCACCACGGAAAAGGACGGCTGTTTTTTCCTGAAATCCCCCACCGAGTTGGAGGCCATGTTTCGGGGGAAGGGCATCACCCGCGACAAGAAAATCATCTGCTATTGCCACTCCGGCGTGCGGTCGGCCCACACGACATTTGTTTTGACGCAATTGCTTGGTTATCCTGATGTGCGTAATTTTGACGGCTCTTGGGAAGAATGGTCGCATGACCCGACTCTGGCTGTCGCCAGGGGCATCGACAGTATGATCGTTCCGATTGATTGACATGGAGAAGTACATCACAGCCATCCAGGCAGCCTACAGTGGATACGCAAATTATTTGTGGGCCGACCTGACGCACCCGACTTGGGAAAGTTATTTTTATTGGCTCACGGGCATCTCGGTTTTCTTTTTCATCATGGAGTTGTTGCGTCCCTGGCGCAAGGAGCAGCCAAAATTTCGCAAGGATTTTTGGTTGGATGCCTTTTACATGTACTTCAATTATTTCCTGTTTTCCCTCATCCTGTTTGCGGGCCTGTCCAGCGTGGGCGTGGTCATGTTTGGTCAACTCATCGGCTTGTTGGGGTGGAAGAATATTGTGGCCATCCACTTGGACAACTTGCCACAATGGGCGCAGTTGCTCATCCTCTTTGTCACCGCAGACTTCATCCAGTGGTGGACACACCGATTGCTGCACCGTGTGGCCTGGCTGTGGGAATTTCACAAAGTGCACCATTCCATCGAGCAAATGGGGTTTGCGGGCCACTTGCGCTACCATTGGATGGAGAACATTGTGTACAAGCTCACGCAATTCATACCGCTGTCCATGCTGGGATTTGACCTCAAGGACCTGTTTGCGATGTACATGTTCAACACTGTGGTGGGCCACTTCAACCATGCCAATGTCACCGTGTCGCCACGCATCAGCGGCGGCGTCGTGGGTGGCGTGGTGGGCATGGCCATCGCCGTCAATGCGTTCGAGATCGGCTTGGTGCCGAATCCTAGCGTGGGCATGGGGGTCCTGATTGTGCTCGCTGGCGTCGCCTTTGGCAGCCTGGTTTTGTCTTATGTGATGCGCTACCTCTTCAACAGTCCAGAGATGCACATCTGGCACCACGCCGAGGAGATGCCCAAGCATCTCCCATACGGCATCAATTTTGGCCTCACGCTCGGCATTTGGGACTACCTCTTCAAGACCGCCTACATCCCACACGACGGCCGCGACATCCGCCTCGGTTTCCCCGGTCTTGCCCGATTTCCCAAGCATTTTTTGGGGCAGCTCATTCAAGGATTCGGGAAGCGTGAAGATCCGCACGAAGAGAATCTTGACAAATAGCTGCTTTCAGGCCATTGGCTTGCTGGACTCGATTTGCTGTTGGTGGATTGCCTCCTCCGATGGAATAGGGGAGGGATGGATTTATTGGCCCATCGAGTTTCATGACAGCGGGAGAATGTTAAATTCGCAGGCAGCGTCCATCCAGCATTGAGCGCATTGTCCATGAAAGATCTCCTCGACCCAGACACCGAAGCCAATGGCCTCAGCCGCAAAAGCTTCATCACCAAGAGCACACTCGCAGCATTTGGGGCCTTGTTGGGTTCCAAGATCGTATTTGGCGAAAACCTGCCTGCCGGGCTTGCGCCGATCGGTTTGGCGGGCATGGACATCCCCGGGCAGCTCAAAGGCAAGCATCCCGAGCTCATCGTCCTCAACGACAAGCCCTGGAACCTGGAGACGCCACCCCATCTACTCGACGACGACGTCACGCCCGCCGACAAGTTTTTTGTGCGCAACAATGGGCAGATGCCGTCCAATCCACAGGTGGAAAACTGGACCCTGACGATCTCTGGCGAATCTGCCGTGAAAAAAATCGTCCTGACCATGGATGAATTGCGCTCCAAATTCAAAGCCTACACCTATCAATTGCTGGTCGAATGCGGGGGAAATGGCCGCAAGGAATACGATCCGCCTGCGCAGGGCCTGCAATGGGGACTGGGCGGATTGGGTTGCGCACGGTGGACGGGGGTGCGGCTCAAGGATGTGCTGAATTATGCCGGCATCAAAAGCGATGCGGTCTACATCGGCTACATGGGCCGGGACGTGCACCTGAGCGGTGACCCGAGCAAGCCCGTGATCTCCCGCGGGGTGCCGATGTCCAAGGCGCTCGAAGACGAGTCCCTGATCGCCTGGGCCATGAACGGCGAGGACATCCCCCTCGCAAATGGTTATCCCCTGCGACTCGTGATGGGCGGTTGGCCGGGCTCGGTCTCGGGGAAATGGCTCTCGGAAATCATGATCCGCAACAAGGTCCACGACGGCGCAAAAATGGGCGGGCATTCCTACCGCATGCCGCGCTATCCCGTCGCACCGGGCACCGTGGTGCCCGACGAGATGCTCGACATCATCGAGTCCATGCCCGTGAAGTCGATGATCACCTACCCGGCGACGGGGGCGACGTTTGCCCGCGCGCGCAGCCTGGAGCTGCGCGGCCATGCCTGGGCGGGCGACCTCACGGTGGCCGCCGTCGATTACAGCATCGACTTTGGCGCCTCCTGGCATGCCTGCGCATTGATGCCTGCCCCCAACCGCTGCAGTTGGCAGCGGTGGTCGGCCAAGGTATCCTTTCCGGAGCAGGGATATTATGAGATCTGGGCACGCGCCACCGACGAAAAGGGCATCTCACAGCCCATGGTCGTGCCGGGCTGGAACCCGGGCGGTTACCTCAACAATGCCACCCACCGCATCGCCGTGATGGTGCTGCCATAATCCCCGCGCAAATGGCATTGACCACCGAGACCGAAAAACGAGCGCTCCGCAACATTCACCTTGCGGTCATCGGGTTGTTGCTGGCGCTGCTCGTGGGCGCGACCTTGGTCACGCAGACCGTGGGGGGGCGCCTCTCGGTCGTCGCGGTGGACAGCATTGGTACCGATACCGTACCTGCCGCCGACCAAATCGTGGACGGCAAGGACCTGGAATCGGGTCTCATCGCCGCCGACGGCTACCTCACCGTCAAGCAAAACTGCACCGGCTGCCACTCCGCCAAGCTCATCACCCAAAATCACCTGAGCCGTGACCGCTGGGAATCGACGATCAGATGGATGCAAAAAAACCAAAAGCTCGGTGACTTGGGAGGGAATGAACCCATCATCCTCGATTATTTGGCAAAATATTATGGTGCGCAGAAGCAGGGGAGGAGAAAGCTGCTCGATCCGCCCAAGTGGTATCGGTTGGAGTAGCGGTATTGCGAAAGAATAGTTTTGTCTTTAACTTGCTACCTCAACGCAAAAATTTGACACATGAAAAACACGATTGTTTGCCTTCTCATTGCCCTCAGCCTCACGGCTTGCAACCTCTCCGT
>JANMIM010000940.1:0-3377 GCA_031375795.1 Bacteroidota bacterium | reverse complement strand
TCCCAATGGCGTTTCACGTGGCGGCATCGAGGAGCGGATGGACCATCCCGTCACCTGCATCGCCTTTCAAGACATCCAGGCCTATTGCCAATGGGCGGGTGTGCGTCTGCCCACCCTCGACGAGTGGGAAGTCGCCACACGTGCTGGCTCCCGCAGCCATTTTTTCTGGGGAAACCGCCCCACCAAGATCAAGGAATTCGCCAACATCTGGCAGGGCTCCGACCACCTCAGGCCCGACACCAGCGACCCTTGGATGTACACCTCACCCGTAGGCAGCCTGTCACCCAACCCCAGCGGCCTCTACGACGTCTATGGCAATGTCTTTGAATTTTGCGCCGACAAGCCCGCTGTCTGGTCCGACAGAAAAGGCATCGCCTGCGCACGAGGTGGATCATGGTGGTGCAGCCCCAGCTCCTGCCGCTTTTACAACAGCACCGACATCGGCAAGGTGGACGTGCAAGCCAGCTTCTCCAACCAAGGTTTTCGGGTGGTGAGGTAGAGTTGGTGGCGACCGCTGTGTTTGGGATCCCGTGAAAGTGTATTTTCAATCAGCAACAGCACTGCGATAAATCAGCCCATTTCCTGACCAATCCGTGGCCCTCATTGTTTCATTGATCGGAAATTTGCACAAACGATAAATGGTTTGGAAGCAATGAAAACAAGATCAACGATTGCAGCTTGGATTGGGGCGTTGCTATGCTGGGCAGCCTCGTCGACGATGGCCTTGGGCGCCAATGTACAGACAGTCAAGGATGGCAACTGGTCAGATGCGTCGACGTGGTCCTCGGGTGTCGTGCCTGCGGCGACCGACAACATCAGGGTACGGCACCATGTGCAGCACGGCAGCACGCTGTTCCTGGAACCGATGGGAGTGATCACCATCGAGGTGGATGCGCGGCTCAAGGTGGTCAACGATCTCAACAACAAGGGCAACGTGCTCAACTATGATTCGCTGATCGTGGGCGGTGTGGAGAATTTTGGCGGAATCGAGAACTATGCCACGATGGTGTGCGTCGGCGGATTTGAGAACCGGGTGCCGGGCTCAGTCTCCAACTTTGGAAGCATTTTCCTCACGGGCGACTTGGTCAATCGCTGGAAATTGCTCAATGAAGGCAATGTCTTCATGAAAGGCGACTTTGAGAATTTTGGTGTCACGCAGGCTTCGGCGGGTGTGCAGGGCTATTTTGAGGTCTGTGGATCTGTCAAGCACCACTCGGGAGCGTCGGTGTTTGGCACCGAATACATCTGCCTACTTTGCGGGGGGAGCTATGACACCGAGCCTGGCCGTGTGGGCGACTTCGTGCAGCAATGCCTGCCCTTTGTCGCTTCCATCTCAGATTTCAGAGCCGAACCGAATTCCGCCTCGGTCCAACTGAGTTGGACGACGCAGACAGAAACCAACAGTGACTGGTTCATCGTCGAGCGGTCGGGTCCCAATCGGGGAGCGACTTGCAAGATTGGAAGCTGCGGAGCAGGCAGGGAATTCGTGGAGATCGGACGCGTGAGGGCAGCTGGGACAAGCCAAGGTCCGCTGGACTACCAGTTTTCCGATGGCAAGCCCCTCTCGGGATTGAATTATTACCGTCTGCGCGTCTTGGACAAAAACGGCACGCAGAGCTACTCGATGGTCGTGGAGGCCATCATCGAGGGGCAGGGAATGCAATTGCTCGCCTATCCCAATCCCAACAACTCGGTGCTGCACATCCAAGCCGTGGGCGGATCAGGGCAAGCCGCCAAGCTCACGCTCTACGGCATCGACGGCAAGCGGGTGTGGGAACGGACCATCGAACTCGGGGACACACCGGTTCGCCACGACATCCAAGTTTGCGACTTCGCGGCCGGAGTCTATCTCCTGAAACTGGCCCAAGGCAATCAGGAAGAAGTGCGCAAGCTCATCTTTGCGAAATAAGTTCCTACTCATACATTTTTTGGTGCCAGGCTTCCATGTAGGGGGCCTGGTTTTTCCTTTTGGTCGATCGCTGACGATTTGGTAAATTGAGCAATTGTAATGCAATGTTGGAAAAGCTAAATCTTCAATCTAGGCCCATGAAGCGCAAGGTCTCAATCGGCTTTTTTTTGCTGGTCGTCGTGCTGTCGCATGCCCAAAACGTCGGCATCGGTACGGCCGTCATCCAGCCGAGCGCGAAGCTGCAGGTCGAGTCCACCACCTCGGGCTTGCTGCCGCCGCGCATGACGACTGCGCAGCGCAATGCCATCCCTAGCCCCGCTGAGGGACTCGTGGTCTACAACCTCACGATCCATTGCCTCGAGTATTGGAACTCCTTCCAATGGGTGAGCTTGTGTGGCCCGACCAGCGTCTGCTACCAAAATTGCCAGCAGATCAAGCTCGCCAATCCCGCCTCGGCCGATGGGGTGTACACCATCGACGTCGATTGCAACGGCCCCATGGCGCCGATGCAATGCCAGTGCGACATGACCACCGATGGGGGCGGCTGGACCTTGGTACTCAATTACCTGCACCAAGGCGGCACCAACCCCAACAACCAAGTTCGCACGATCGACTTGCCGCTACAGGGCGCCACCGCCCTCGGCCCCAACGAAAGCGGAACCGCATTCTGGGGCCATGCCAGCAACAGTTTGATGACCGCGATTCCCTTTGGCGAGGTGCGCTTCAATGCCATCACATCCAACCACGCACGGGTCATCCACTTCAAGAGTTCACATGCGGGTACGCTTGCGGCCTTCCGCACAGGAACTGGCAATTGTTTGGGGCTAGGCGCTAGTTTTACGGCATTGGCAGGGCATACCTCGGTGCTCCCTACCACACAGAACGGCAGTTTGAGCAATCAAGGAAACTACGCCATGTGCAACCATCCTTTCTTTGAAGGCTGTACAAGGCATTGGATCACAGGTGTTTCCGATTGCAGCGGGACGGTAAATTCCTTGCCGATCACCGGCCGCAGGTGGGAAGTCGATGACATGATCCGCACCTGCTGTCCAGGTCCTGCAGCCACCGATCCCCATACTTGGCATCGGATTTGGGTGCGGTGAGGGCGAAACCCATCCATGATAACCCATTCCAAAATCAAAGACCATTTACGAAATTTGACCCATGAAGAGCTTTCTTAATTCGTTGATAGTGTTCATGTTAGTGTTGTTGATGGTTGCTTGCAACGATCAACAACCATCGGAAGCCGCCGTCAACTCGGAATTTGGGAATCTTCCCGTCGCATTGATCGATTCGCTCAAACCCATCGGCGCACCCATGCAGATGCTGTCCATGGATGCGGGTAAAGACAATGTGCTAAGGGGAAAAAGCGGCACGACCTTCTATGTTCCCGCCAACAGCCTCCTGGATGCCAAAGGCAAGCCGGTCACAGGAACCGTCATTACCTCGAAGCCGTCTCGGCCGACGC
>JANMIM010000927.1:0-2299 GCA_031375795.1 Bacteroidota bacterium | reverse complement strand
CTTGAATTGATTGATCCGGCAGTGGCATTTGCACAAGCAGGCTTGAATGGGCAGGATTTGGAAAGGCATCGACCGCATTGTTGCCAGTCGCCGACTCGACGCCCGTCAGGTCCATGATCGCCTCCTCAAAGGTGACGCACCAGTTGTACAGGGGCATTCCGGTGCTGCCGATTGCTGGCGATACAGTGGCATCCATGTCGCGGATGTTGCCGCCGACTGAGACGCTGTCGCTATTATTTCCGCAAAGGGGAAACCCCGTGCCGCCGTGGTAGCAGGTGTAGGCATACCTGAGCAATTGGTTGCTGCCTGTGGGAATGCCATCCAATGTGATCTGGACCTGGCTGTCGTTGTTGACCAGCGCAACGCTGGAGATCGTAACCGTGTTGCCACCGGTTTGGACGAACTCAAATCCATAGTGGGGCCGATGCTTGACGATGGTGGTGTCCAGCACCAGATTGCCTACGGGAATGTGGAAATCGACCGTGATCACATTGCCGAAACGGTTCACGCCCGCGGGCATGAGGGGGTTCCATGTGTTTCCTTTCAACGTCACCTCGTTGATGACCTTGGCAAACATCTCTCCCAGGTGCTGGGATTCTGCCCTGAGCAAATGCAACTCGTCAAAATAATCATATTCGTACTTGGGGCCAATGAGGTAAATCTTGCCGGGATTGGCTTTGTGGGCACGGTACTGCGCGATGGCCATCTCACCGCTCCATCCAGTGTTCATTTGGCTCACGAACATCGGGAAGTCGACCGCGTGGCCCACGATGGTACTGATATCCGTCTCGTAATCCTGCTGCCATTCCTCCAGGAATCCTTGGTATTGCGATGCATTGCCTGCGAAATTATCTGCTTCGCCATGCACGACGGTCACGCAGAGCGGCACGTATTCATTGTTGGCACCCAGGGATTCCACCTCCGTTTTGGTCTGGCTCACCTGTGCCATGGCGGTGTTCCAGACGCCGGACCCTTTTTTCAGGTCGATGTAGGCGGCGCCACCAGATGCATGCAAGCCGATCACCACGGGGCGCGACATTGAATCCAGCACATGCAAGGTATTGGCAAGGCTTGAGCTTGGACTTTCCAGGTTGTTGGCCTCGACCAAATCGATCAGGGGCCCGGCATATCCATACAAGGTGGGCGAAAGCGATAGGTTGTTGTAGGGTTGGGTCGTGGAGAGCGCTGGCGACGTGGTGGCACCTTGTGCGAGGCTTTGTCCAGTAGATAGGATGTGCAGGTATTGCTGGACGACTGGCGTTGCCGGGCTCGAAGTTGGGACCGCACTGCCATCGCCCTGGGCCAATATGTAGATGGGATTCAAAATGCCCCAAATGGACACCGCAACTCCGAAGACCAATTTGTTCATACTCATAGCGTAGTTTTTCTTGTTCAATCTAGTCAAAGGTAAGCATGATGCCGATGCAAACCGTCATCTTCAAAGAAAAATTCGTCGTCAATGCGTTAGGGAACAAGAGCATAAGGAAATGCGAACCTTTTCCTGCAAGTGTATTTTCCGCTCAGCCGATGGATTTTGGAATCGCCCTTTTGTTTTGTTTGGTCGAATCAAAGCTGATGCAAAGCGCCCGAGTTTGCGAATTCAAGGGCAAGGATTCGTCCAAATCCCGCCCCAAAATCACGCATTTTGAAGACCCAAACCCAATTCTCCAAGAAAAATTATCCCAAAACTGCTCCCTGCTACCTACTCCCTGCTACCTTTTCCGCCCGATCCACTAACTTTAACCCATGCGAAAGGCAATCTTCCCCGGCTCATTTGACCCGCCGACCCTCGGGCATACCGAAATCGTCGGCCGCGCGACCGCTTTGTTTGACGAAGTGATCGTCGCCATCGGCACCAACAGCGCCAAAAGCAGCTTTTTTACGCTCGATGAGCGGCTGGAAATGCTGCGGCTCTGCTTTGTGGGCATGCCCAGCGTGCGCGTGGTCGCCTACGAGGGCCTCACGGTCGACTTCGCCAAAGCCGAAGGCGCCCGATTCCTCCTGCGCGGACTGCGCACGGGCCAGGACCTGGACTACGAGCGCCCGATCGCGCTCATCAACAGGCACATGGATGAAAAATTGGAGACCATTTTTCTCATCACCTCGGGCGCACACAGCCACATCTCGAGCACGCTCGTGCGCGAGGTCATCCGTTATGGTCACGCTGCCGACGGCTTGGTGCCGGAGGAAATCTTGGGCATGATTGCGGCAAGGCAAAAGGGGATTTGACGAGCGCCCGATTTCAGAGGAATGCAATTTGTGTTGGGGCATGATGTAACGGGTAGGGGCACGATGCATC
>JANMIM010000903.1:0-6100 GCA_031375795.1 Bacteroidota bacterium | reverse complement strand
GCTGACGCTCGGCCATCAATTCTGTGGCTGGTGTGTTGGCATTGTTAAATGCCAGCTCCTTGGCGGCCTCATAGGCCTCGTTTTCAGCTGCGGTAGGCTCGGTGACGGCCACCGGACTGTTGACAGCTTGGCTTGGATTGTTTGCAATCCATGTCTGCTTTGCTTGCTCATAGGCTTGCGCATCGGCCCCAGGATTCCCTGTGTTTGGCATCGTAGGGAAGCCAGCGGGCATTTGCGCAAAACCAAACGAGCAAATTGCGATGAATGCCACGAAGGCCATACATCGAATGCTTAAACGTCTGTGTTTCATTGTAAATTGATTAAATGAAAAAATAACTGATTATTGATTCCGAATTCTGCAAAAAGGAGACAAAACAAATCTGGGACATGTGCAAGCGCAGCCTGCATGCCATCAAATCTGGTTCTGTACACCCTCTTTCCGCATCGGAAAAAGAACGACACTCCTCAAGAGGATTTCACAATCCCCCGGGTATTTCTATATTTTTTACTTACTCTGTGACTGCTGATCTACCTTATCCAATCAATTTCTAGTTGACGATATTAATTCTATTCACAAGGTTAATTAAAAAGTAAGAAAAAAGCAAGTTTATTCTATAAAAAAATATTCCGACGAGCCTTCTTACATCCTAAATCTTACGCAAAAGATGCAAAATTAACCACAAAAGATCACAAAACCATATTTACTCACATAAACGACAAAACTACTTACCCTCTAATTAATGATAAAACTCACCGCTTTGCCGCTTCCGATGTGTAAGAAAATTTCACCATTTGTCAGCATTTGATTTTGAAGCTGCTCCAGAGCCCCCACAAAGATAGCAATACGACTGCTTTGATAGATTTTTGCAAATACATCCTACCTTTTTTACCAACCTGCACACCCGCATTGGAGCGCATTCAAAAGCCTTCCATCGGGCGCAAGCACCAGATTACCCCGCAAAACGACGGCGCTTGAGGCTTGGGAAAATCAAATACAGCTCCCTCAATTAACTGGATTCTGTTGCATCCAAACAGGACGCGCGTTCATGCTGGACGCAGTGATCATTGGTGGCTCAAATCATAACGAAACTGCCAGCCAGCGATTATTTGACCTCGATCTCGCCAGCGCGGTTGCGGCTCACGTGTGCTGCTGCGCAAAAACCATAATTGGGGTCGCCCGATGCCAGCATCGTCCTCGCGATCTCCAACATACTGGGCTTGCGCGAAATCAAAAATTCCTTGCCGGCAACCACAACCGCTATGGGCTTGCGAAAATCGACCATCGACTCATGCAAGTGAATCGTAAAGGGGCCCGAGAAATGCAGGATCTCGATGCGGTTTACAGCCCTGTCCAAGTGCAACTCCATGCTTTCGCCGGCAGCACGCACATCGTTGCCCGCCTCCAGATATGAAATCCAATACCAGTTTTTCCCCGCCGGCCCCGAGGTCGACGCGTCGCAACGCAATAGCGCGGGATAGGGATGCCTCACATGCCCCTGCAACCAAGTCGGTGCATCGGTGACTGCCATGGTCGTCGCTGATCTAGCCGGGTTGCGCAGCCAAGCGCCCGGTTCACTCAAGACTGTGGCCTTGAAGTTGATCCCCTGCCGATCGCGCACATAACTATGCTCCGCGCCCGCGTGCACATATATATTATGTGCATAGGCACCGGGATACAAGCGCGCCAGGCTGTCCAGCCGCTCGGCATACTTCACCGTTTCGCGGTTGCGGTCGTAGGCTGCGTCCAGTTCCCCGACTTGCAGCAGCATCGGCACCTGCACCAGGTTCACCGGTGACACGCCATTGTGATGGCCGGCGCTCATGGAGGCGGCCGCAAGCTGTGGGGCCAGTCGCGGCGCCAATTGGTACACGCCGTCCCCGCCCGCCGAATAGCCCAGAAGATAGACCCGATTGGGATCGGCACCCGCAAACAGCCGCAAATCCATCAACAAACGGTCGTAAAAGGCCATCGCATCGTCGTCAAAATGCAGGTTCCAAGTATTGTTGGGTCCGCGAGGGGCAACGTAGAGCCCTGTGTCGATGCCCTCCAAATAATAGGTCTGCATCTGCTCCCACTGCTCGTCGTTCATTTCCTTGGGCCCTCCCCCGCCACCGTGCAAGCCGATGTACACGGGGTAACCATGGGCAGGTTGCTCGCCCTTGGTCTTCATGGAAAACAATCCCGTCTTGCCGGCTGCATAGTTGCACTCGCCCCTCGCAAACGCCGTCTTGCGTGCTGGAAAGCGTGCTTGCTCCTCCAGGAGCCGCTGCCATAGCGCCTCTCGTGCCACGGGAATTGAGGCCGAATCCAGGACAATGTCGCGCCGAGACAGCGAATCGATCACTGCATCAAATGTCGGCGCGGATTGCAGCATGCGCAGCATCTGCTTGGTCTCAGACTTGGAGAGCTGGGCAGAAAGGCCGCCGGCCCACAACAAAAGGGATAAGGATAGGATCAGACGCATGTTTCTCTTGTACATCGGCAGGAAAAATACGCAATTTCAAGTGATCGTTGCTTTCTCAAATCTTGCATCTGCCTTGCCACGCGGCTCTTGATGGCTTTTAAGTGGTCTGCGATTTGAATCTCAGTTTTTCCTAAATTCGAATAGAATCATTTATTATCCCTAAAGCAATGAAGATCAATCCCAAATTTCTGTTTCTCGGGCTGTTGCTGATCGTTTTTTGCAGGTCGATGGCGCAGCACAAGACGGTCACCGACGGCGATTGGATGCAAAACAAGGTTTTTCTGCAAAACACGCCAGAGGCTGAGTACATGTACCGGCTCGGCGATGTGGACAACCTCAATTTTGAATGGCCCGAGCGATTTGATCCATTTTGTGGCAAGACGACCGAAGCGCATGGTTTCCCCTGGGAAATGAACGCGGCTGACATTGCAGGGATGGACCGCATGCTCAACAGCAGCAAATACAATCCCGAGGCCCCGAGGGACTGCGGCATGGACGGCTACACGGTGGACTGGAAACCCGAAATTTCCAAGCCCTCCCCCATCGTGTTTGAGTTGGCGGAGGTGAAGGGCAAGGTCTTGAAGGACGCCTTCTTGCAATTGTTCATCGATGATTTCCAAGCCCCGAGCCTGTGCTCCAAATTCACTGTGACCATCAACGGCATCCGGTTTGTGGAAGCAGAGCGGCTGCTGAATGCTGTGGACCAAGGTGGGCCTGTGGGCAAGCTCGTGACCTTGCCCCTGCCCGACGACATCCTACGCTCCATCGAGGGCGGCAAGCTCAGCTTGATGATCGATGAGGCCCTGGGCGCAGCAGACGGCTGGGCCATCGACTTTGCCAAGCTCATCATCAACCGCAAGCTCACCACCAATTGCATCGGCACCATCCAAGGCTTTGTGAAGGACAAGGAAACCCTGGAGATCATCGCGGGCGCGACCGTCACCCGCATCGACAACACGACTTACAAAAGCGATGCCGAGGGATCCTTTTGGATCAAAAATGTGCCCACGGGGCTCGAGGTGGTGCGGGCCACGGCACCGGGCTATGCAGAGGGCATCGGCCTGGCCGACATCGGGCTCGGCGACGAAAACGATCCCTTCGACATCTTGCTGGAGCGCAGCCAAGGAACCGCGAAATACGACGGCAAGGTGATCGAGGCTGGCTCCACCATCACCTTGAACGCCATCTTGTTTGATGTCGGCAGCGCCAACCTGCGTGCCGAGAGCAAGGCCGAGCTCGACAAAATCGCCGCCTTCCTCACTGCCAATCCCACGGCCGAGATCGAGCTCTCGGGCCACACGAGCAGCGAGGGCGATGCCGCGATGAACCGCAGCCTTTCTTACCGCCGCGTGAAGGCCTGCAAGGACTACGTCGTCGCCCAGGGCACCGACATCGGCCGCATCCAGGCCGTGGGCCATGGCCCCGACCGCCCCGTGGCCTCCAATGACAATGAGGCCGGCCGCGCACTCAACCGCCGCGTGGAGATGCGGGTGCTGCGGTTGTGAGGATCGGGCATTTTCCAAAGATCTTCGGTGTTTGCATGCTTGCCACTCACCGATGACCTTGATCGCTGATCTCCTGCGATCTTGGCTTTTGTGTGCGCTGCATTTCTAGCATTTTTCTAGCGCTTCACAGCCTTGAGCACCTGGTGCCGGTTCCTATTTCCAAATACCTCGATGAAATAGATGCCCGCGGGTTGATCTACAAGGTCGACCGCTCGGCCAGTCGATTCCAGGATCAAACGCCCACTCAAGTCCACGACACTTACCCGCTGGATCGCAGGTCCGGTGATTTGGAACTTGCCGTCGGATGGATTTGGGAAGAGCGAATAGGAATCGGGCATCCCATCGGTGATGTCTGGGTCACCGATTGCTACCATGTTTGGTTCGTTGTGCATCGCATTTGCCCAAAATTGGCTCAGGGGCGAGAAGTACATGTTGCCGCGCCACTTGTGGTTGCCGCTGAGCAATTGCCCCCTGATGAGCAGGAGCTGGCTATTGGCATTGCATAGCGGGTCCATGCTGAAGTTGCCGGCGGTTGCTTTGTCGGCGCCCTTCAACCACCAGGCATCTACAGTGCCCGATCCGTTGTTGCCCCACGATGTGCTCCAAGTGCTGGAGGCAAAGTTGAGGATCTTGGCATATTGCCCTGTAGGACTGATCGCAAAAATCTCAGCCTTGCCATCGTCATCCCAATCGCCCACGACGTACTTGTCTCCGGGGTTTGGATAAAATCCTCCGATGCCATTGTACCCTTGCGTGCCAGGTGTGCCCGCTCCCCAAAGTTGCGTCCAGGTGGTGCCCGAAAAGTTGAAAAGTTTTGCATAACCCGAGGCTGATACAAACATAATCTCGTCTTTGGCATCGCCGGTAAAGTCCCCTACCGAGCAGACGTCGGTACGGTTGAGCGTCCAAAAGTGTGGTGCGGTTGCAGCAGGCACAGATCCTGGCGTAGCAAGGTTGCTCCACACCACCGACCAGGAGCTGCCGTTGAAATTGCGCACCGAGAGATCTCCCATTGAACCGACGACGATCAATTCGTCAGCACCGACCCCGTCATAATTAAAGCGATGGAATTGGGAATTTGCATTGCCCATGGTGGTGGTCGAGAGCAGCACCCAGGCACTTCCATCAAAACGCAATAGATGGACGGTGTTGGTGCTCGTGCGTGGCACGACCAGCATCAGTTCGTCGCCGCTGTGGCTGCTCGAGAAGTTGCCTGCATACACCTGCGTCGTGCTGGTCATGATGATGCCCCCGCAAGCCATGCAGTTGGGCGCAATCTCTGCCCAATAATTTCGTTCCCAACTCAGCACACCATCGGCATGCTTCATGATCATCAGAACATTGGCAGCAGATTTATTGAGCCACACGAGCTCGTCCTGGGGCGTCGTCGCATCAAAATCCCCTGCGACATAGAGATCGTCTGCGGTTGCTTGGTAGGGAATATTGGCTGCAAAAGTGACATTGGGAGTGTTTTCTTGAATGTCTTCGTTGTTCCAAGCGATCCCCCAGCGCCGAGGAACCGTCGGCGGCGTTGTGGGCTCATAATACCTGAAATGTTCGATCAAAAACGGATCCATGAGTCCGGCCTCGTCGGTGACATCGCCCGCATGGATCTGGAATGAAAATGCCAAACGCAACAACACTTGAATCGACAGCCCATTTCCGGACAGGCTCAGCGGCGCCCGATAGGCCTGACCATCCATGTACAACTGCATGATGTCGGGCGTCCAAAGAAATCCGTAGACGTGGTATTCATTGAAAAACTGATCAATCTGGGCATAATCAGCTGCAAAGGTAGACGACAGGGGCAGCAACTCGTCGTGGTAGAAACCGCCAAACGTTGCACCAGAATTGTCATGGGCGTCGTAGTGATAGGGCTGTCCAGTCAGCAGGATCCTTCGGTTGGTGCCATTCGTAAAAGTAGGATGAATCGACTCCATCATATCGATTTCCGGCGGATGTTGGTTATAGCTTGCGCCAGCATTTTTCTGACTCAGCCACCACGCAGCAAAACCGCCCCCTTTGGGCAGCTTCATCTTCGCTTCATAAAAGCCATAATGTGTATTGCCAGTGGCATCCGAGAAACCCGTTCCCCCGATCACCTCAGCCCCTGCATAGGTCTTGATGTTG
>JANMIM010000883.1:0-5090 GCA_031375795.1 Bacteroidota bacterium | reverse complement strand
TCGAGGAAGGATGCTGACCATTTGGGCGAAAATTGTAATATTGCTCATGAGCGGGATGACTATTTTTGTGGTGCAAAAACAAGGTAGCCATTTCCGCTCATTTTTTATGCCCGTTTCAGTAATTGTTTAGGACAGGAGTGGCCCGACCTATAATTTCAACGGCGATGTGCAGACGGCCTTCAAGCTCCTGCACAATCCCAACATCGGCACGCGCATCTTGGTTTCCAAAAATGTCTGCCACGGAATGATCTACGACCACGCCTTTCATGCTGAAATGCTGGCACTCGCAGGTCGGAACGATGCGTGGGACTTGCTGCTCAAAGGCATGGCTTTGTACCTGGAACGGCACTCCAGCGGCAAGAAATTTCATGATCCGCTGGCGGCGGCGGTCGCTGCTGTGCCCTCGATCTGCCAATTTCGGGAGGTCCAACTTTACCGCTCCAAAGGTGGCTGGGGTTCGGAATTGGCCGAGGGGTCCCAGACTTGGATCTCTGTGCATGCCGATCGCGCGCCCCTGATCGCCTTCTTGGTCTCCGTGGGTGGCAATTAAACTGCCTGAGCAAAAGCCCTTGACCCACAAGGCGAGGTGGGGGGGAGCCGTCCCCGTACCGCCTGCAAGCCGCCGCATTCCCCCCACAAAAGAAATCTCGTGCCGATGAACGCTGCCTTGGTTCTTTTTTCCTAATTTTCGCTGTTGGTTCGCCGTAAGCGTTCCCGCCTTCATGAGCAGCATAGGAACATTTTCATACCGCTACCGCATCCTCGTCTTCAACTTGTTGTTGGCTGGGGTCGTGGGTGGGTTTGATCCACAGTGGCTGGAGTGGATTCCCGAGTCCGATCAGCTCAATTATTACATCGGGGTGGGCATCATCGTGGCCCTTTTCTTTGAATTTGCCGGGATTTGGTTCAAGTCGCGGCTTCTTTTTTCCTTTGAAGGTTCGTTGCATCGCAATGTGCCGTTTTACGTCGGGTGGACGTTTGTGCCACGTGTGCTGGTGAGCGGGGCCATCGCCACACTGGCCTTGGACGTGATGGGTGCCCTTTCGGTCTCGGATTTTTTCCTTCTCCCGATCATCCTGTATGCCACGATCAAGGAATTCAACGTGCGAACGGTGTTGCTGGATACCGTGCGGGAAAAGCTGCCCCGCCCTGGCGGCATGCGCCTGTGGATCGGCGACGTCTTGCTGTTTATCTTCATCGCAGTGGCCTATATCGCCATTTGGAAAGTCTATCTGCTTGAAAACCAGCACATGAGGTATCTGATGATCTCTCCGATCAACTGGGGATTCACGGCAGGCGGATTCTTCTTGATGCTCTTCTTCCTGGAAATGCCCTTTTTTTGGGAGGAATATTTGCATGGCAAGTCCGCAGGTGGGCGATGGTTTTCCGTTTTGACCGTCTTGTTGCCCACCATGGCCCTGATCGGCCGCTTTGCGATCATGCTTCTGGTCGGTTGATGGATCACCACAAGGTGCTCCCCACGCCTGTAGAATTCCTGGTACTTTGTAGGACTGCCGCTTGTTTGTCAGGCCAATATTCCATTAATTGCTGATAGGTTAATAGTATAATTCGTATGAGGAAAATCCTTCTGGCAATATTGCTTCTTGCTTGTTGTAATTTTGTCGCGACCGCTCAAAACGTGGGAATCGGCACGGCAGCTCCAGTACAGAAGTTGCATGTCTCCGATGCCACCCTCCCCAACGCTGCCACCGTGCGGGTGAGCGGATTGGCTAGCACCACGACGCTCGCCGCAGGTACAGGCCCGATGGCCGTCGTGATCGTCGATGCCACCGGCGTCATGTACCGGGGCGCCACCACGGGGGCAGGCAACGTAGATGCCTGGTACACCCGGGGCAATGCAGGAACGGTTCCCGCGACCAACTTCATCGGCACGACCGATGCACAAGACTTTGTCACCAAGACGGCAGGCAGCGCTGCCGCCAACGAGCGCATGCGTGTCATCGGTGCTGGCGCTACGCCAGGACAGGTCGTCGTCAACAATACCGGTATTTTTGCCGGCGATGCGTTTTCAGTCTACGCCAACAATACCACCAACGGTACCACGGCCTCGATCAACAATACCCTCGGCACATTTGCCGTGAACGGCTACGCAGCTGCCAATGGCACCGGCGTCTATGGCGAGGTCAATGGAGGCGCAACTTCCAGTGGATCAGCCGTCTGGGGCAATCTATATGGCACTGCGACCACAGCCTCCACCACGAGTGAGGGCGTATGGGGCATCAATGGCACCGCCCCTGCGGGAACGGGTGTCACGGCTGCCGTGGCCACCGGTGTGCGCGGCGAGGCAACGGGTTTAGCCGGCACGGCCTTTACCATGGGCGTGCTGGGTGTGAACACAGCTGTAGCAGGCTCGGCATTTGGTGTTTATGGGCAAACGTCCTCTCCGGCATCCACGGGCGTCTTTGGGGTAAACCTCGATGTGAGTGCCGCTCCTGCGCACGGCATCCAAGGGCAGACCGGAGCCATCGGCTCGGCCGCTGGCGTGCGTGGTTTCAACACTGCAGCAGCCATCGGCGCGGCACAAAACGGATTTGGTGTGCGCGGCAGCGTAAACGTGGTTCCCACGAGCACTGGATTTGTGATGGGTGTGCGCGGCGATTGCAATGGCGCCACAGGCAGCACCTATGGCATCTATGGACAATCAGCCTCGGCCACGGGCTTTGGCGCAGATGGGGTCAATACCAATGTCAACGGTACTGGGGTTTTTGCCATCGGCAACAATGCCGCCGGGACCTTTTTGGGAACCGGCGCTGGGGGAACATTCAACGGCGCAGGCGTGGGAGCCTTGTCCATCGCCAAGACAGCTGCAAGTGGCACAGGTGAGATCGCCGTGGGCAACAACCTTACGGGAGCCATCTTTTCCTTGGCCGTCGGCAGCGGCCTCGCTGGCATCGGCGCGCAATACGGAGTCGTGGGCATGGCCACTACCACCGTCAACACAAATGGCAACAACGTCCCAAATACCAATGGCGCTGCAGGCTCGGCTGGGGGCTATTTTGAGGTGCAGACCGCTGCCGTCGCCCAGACTTGGGCCTATGTCGGCGTGCGCGACAACGGCGCTGTCAACCGCAAGATCATCGGCCCCGGTACCGTGAACACGGTGGTGAAGGACCTCAGGGGCAACCTCGTGGCCCTGAGCTGCCCCGAGGCACCCGAAAACCTCTTTCAAGACTACGGCCAAGGCCAGCTCGTCAATGGCCGCGCCCACATCGACATCGACCCAATCTTTGCACGCAACATCGTTGTGAGCGATGCCCACCCCCTGCGCGTATTCGTGCAGCTAGAGGGAAATTGCCAAGGTGTCTACGTCGAGAACAAAACCGCCTCTGGTTTTGACGTCTCCGAGCTCAATGGCGGCAACTCCAATGTCACCTTCAGCTACACGATCGTCGCCAACCGCGCCGACGAGACCAATCCCGACGGCACCGTCGCGCACTACTCCGCAGAGCGCTTCCCTGCCGCACCCGGTCCACAAGGCAAGATCCTCCATGCCACGTTGGAGGACAATCCTGCCACACGCGAAGTTGGCAGCGAGGAGCCTGCCGCGATTCCCGTCAGCATCGCCAAGACCAATCCGCGCCTCAAGGCTGCGACAGATCGCTGAGTTGGCTCGATCCGATGGATCCATTGCCCCAGGGTGTCAGCATCTTGGGGCAATCTTTTTTCGGGTGCTCATTTGCCCCAAAAAACAAAAAGCAAGCCCGGGGAGAACTTGCCTTTTGAGAACCAATTGCGGCTGCTTGCCGAAACGTAGAGAAAAAAAGTACTGAAATTTGGAAGAGAACGAAGAAATTCAATTGAGGAAGGGGCCTGAGGGGATCATCGGCACCTCGGGCAGCGCGCTTTTGCGCACGATGCGCCGCAGCATCGAGAGGCACTTCTTCGTGTCGATCTCCTGAACGTCACGAAGGGTCGGCTTCCGGACCTTGACCGGCTTGACCTTGGGCTTCGCCTTGCGGGGGCCTGATTGGGTGTCCTTTTTTTTCATATTGGTAATTCATAGCGCGTTTCTTTAAGCCAGCCGTTCATCCGACTTGCGATACAAACATCCGCCCTTCGTCGCTGAATTTTCTGAACAAAAACAGGGATAAATTCCAGTTTGCCATCACGATTTTGGGGGAATTGGAGCTCCTTGTTACGGGGGAAGCCTCGGTTTCTAGGCCTTTGGAGCCATGTTTCAGGTATTTTTTCTTCCCGCAATTATTCTGGGGCCGCACCGAGCACAATGCACAATTCTACCTATCTTTCAACTCAATCCTCATCGACTGGCACATGGTCACACATCTACGATCGCTTCTTCTCGGCCTTGCAATGACGCTGTTCATTGGTCTGGCCCATGCGCAAACGACTGTCGACCTGACTGTTCAGGTGTCTGTGACGACGCAGGTGGCGCCGCCGCAGATCACCCTGCATTGGCCGCAGGATCCTGCGGCCACGGGTTACAACATTTTTCGCAAGCTCAGGACGGCCCTGAACTGGAGCAGCGCCATCGCTAGCTTGCCGGGTGGCGACACTACATTTACAGATGCCAACGTCGCTGTCGGGGATGCCTGGGAATACCGCATTTCCAAAACAGCAACGGGCTACAATGGGCAAGGCTATTGTTTTGCAGGCATCGAGCGGCCGGTGCAGGACTATTATGGCAAGCTCATCCTCGTCGTCGACACCACATTTGCCCAAAGCCTTGCAATGGAAATCAGTCGTTTGGAGCTGGACCTATGGGGGGATGGATGGCAGGTGGTACGCATGAATGTGGGCCGCGCCGATAGCGTGCATCATATTCGGGACAGCTTGCAGACGATCTGGGCCGCCGATCCGACCCATGTGCGCGCCGCATTTTTGCTCGGCCACGTGCCCGTGCCCTATTCCGGCAACATCAATCCCGACGGGCATCCCGATCATCAGGGTGCCTGGCCGGCAGATGTATATTATGGCGAGCTCAATGGCAGCTGGACCGACAATGTCGTCAACAACAGTGTGGCGGCCCGTCCCCAGAACATCAATACGCTTGGCGACGGCAAATTTGACCAGAACAGCTTGCCTTCAGACATGGAATTGGAGGTCGGGCG
>JANMIM010000853.1:0-5336 GCA_031375795.1 Bacteroidota bacterium | reverse complement strand
TTCGCATCGCCTTATCCTGCTTGGAAATCAAGACTTCCGAGCAGGAATCATCCAGCTCGGAAGTCTAAAGTTACGAAGAAATCCTCGATCATCGTACCCGGCATGTCATCGGGTGCTTCAAATTGGTGGCTTTCACATAGTCCACTTGCACAGAGCCGATGACCAGCCCGCTTTCGACCCTGATCGGAATGCGGTTTTCATCGTCAGACACCCACAGGAACATGTCGCCCTCGTGGGTGAAAATGCCGCCTTCCTTGACCAGGGGCTTCAATTTCACCGTGCGATATTTGATGCCGCCCACCTCGATCACTTCGCGACCGATAAATTGCACATCCAGGTCATGGACCTTATGGTCGATGAAGTTCTGCATATGCGTCACGTCGCCGGGCTTGGCTGTGCTGTAGTCTTGGGTACGGGCAAAGTAAAATGCCGACATCACGTCCTGCACGTAGGCAGGCACATCGTGTACCACGGGGCCGGGCACGGTCGTGGACCTCTCAGAGGCCTTGTGCTTTGCTTGGTCAAATTCGACCTCGATGTAGTGCTTGATATTGCCTTCCTCGATGCGCCGCTTGAATTTGTGAGGGACCAGGTGCTCGGCATCCACAAAGGTTTCATAGCGGTCGTTCACCTTGAAAAACAAGCTGAAGGCCTTGGAGGACAGCCCCACTCCCACCATATGGTAGCAAGGGCGGCCATTGACATTGACCAGTTGTGGTTTTACTTCCAAGTGGGCGATGCCGGCTGTCATCGCACCGTAGTGGATGCGGTAGTCGACCGACTCCCCAGCCTGAAAGGCATTGTTGCTGACCTTGCGCGATGGCGGTTGACCGTCACTCATCCCCGTGAGCAGAAAAAGTCCCACCACAGCGACAAAGGTAGTCTTGGAAAACAAACTCATTCTTTTCATAGCAAACGTGTTTGACAACTCATCAACAAAAAACCTGCCAAAACTTCAAACAAGCAATGATCCAAAATCAGCAATCAAATTATCCAAGGAAATTACCCAAGCCGAGCCGCAACGTCCAAAATCCCAGTACCTATTACCCATCAAGCCAATCCAGTCCGTGCAAATGGCAAAATCAAGAAAAGCACGCCAAAATCCCCAAACAAAGCTCCCCTGACCAATCTCCACGCTCCACTCTCCACTTTTCACTTTTCACTTTCCACTTTTCACTTTTCACTCAGCATACTCCCGCTCAATCAACTGCTTCCTGTGCAATGCCGCATAGTATCCCCCCAACTCCGTGAGCGATTGGTGCGTTCCGCGCTCTACGATGCGTCCGCCATCCAACACGATGATCAGGTCGGCGTCTTGTATCGTGGACACACGGTGACTTACGACGATCACCGCCATCTCTGGCCTGTCCAATCGTGCTTGCCGCAGGTTTCCCAAGATCAATTCCTCGGTCTTGGTATCGATAGCTGAAAGTGAATCGTCCAGAATCAAGATCTTGGGTTCCCGCACCCAGGCCCGCGCCAGCGCCAGCCTTTGTTTTTGTCCGCCAGACAAGGTCACACCGCGCTCGCCGATGATGGTCTTGAAGCCTTCAGGAAAATCGACGATGTTTTGATACACCCCCGCCTTGCGCGTGGCCGCCTCGACCTCCTCTTTTGTGGCGCTGGGCTTGCCAAATGCGACATTCTCCTCGATCGTCTCTGAAAAAAGGAAGACATCCTGCGGAGCATAACCGATCGCATCGCGCAGATGGTCCTTGCTGTAATCCCTGATGTCCCGAGCGTCGATCCTGATCGTGCCGCTGTCCCCGTCAAACAAGCGAGGGATCAGGTTGCACAACGTGGATTTGCCAGAGCCCGTGGGCCCGATGATTCCAAGCTTCTGACCAGGGGCCAATTCGAAGCTTACGTCATCCAAGGCCACCAGCCCTGTATCGGGATATCTGAATCCGACATGCTCAAACTGAATGTGGGCGGCGGCAATGACCTCGGAAGAATCCTTGAAAACGATCTCGCTCTGCTCATCCAAGAATTCATTGATGCGCTCCTGACTCGCCGCAGCACGCTGCGTGAGGCTCGTGACCCAACCGATCGCGATGATTGGGAAAGTGAGCATGTTCACATATATGATGAATTCCGCAATGTTGCCGACCGACAGCGAACCCGCGATCACCTTCTCGGCTCCAATCCACACCAAAAAGGCTGTACTGAGGCCGATCAGGAGCATGATGATGGGGAAGAACACCGCATTCAACCGTATCAGGCTCATCGAGCGGCGCTGGTATTCACGGCTTTCATCCCCAAATCGCTTGGAAAAATCGGCCTCTCGTGTGTAGGCCTTCGTGACCCTGATGCCGGAATAAATCTCTTGGGTAAAGGCGGTGAGCTTGGACATCTGTGCCTGGATGCGGTCGCTGCGCTTGAGCACCCGACTCTCCACCCACCAGATCATGAAGCTCAAGAATGGCAGGGGCAGCACGGTGTACAAGGTCAATTCCGGATTGACCACCACCATGGTGGCCACGACCACCACTGCCAGCGAGATCGTATTGATCGTGTACATGATGCCTGGCCCCAAGTACATGCGCACCCGACCCACATCCTCAGAGATTCTCGCCATGAGGTCGCCCGTGCGATTGCGCCGGTAAAACGACAGCGACAACTCCTGGTAGTGTGCATACATGTCGTTGCGCAAGTCAAATTCCACATTGCGGGACATGACGATCAGCGTCTGCCGGGTGAAAAACAAAAAGATCCCCCGCAACAAGGCCAATACAATCGTGAGAATGCTGAAGATGATCAAACTGTTGGAAATCAGCCCGCCGATGCTCGCCTTGGCGGCAAAGCCCTCGTGCAAGGCATTGATCTTGATCAGGTCACCTACAAGGTCGATCGCACTGCGCACGACCTGCGGTGGATATACGCCCAGAACATTGGAAATCAACACGCAGACGAGCCCCGCAAAGAGCAGCTTTTTGTAGCGCCAGATGTAGGGATTGAGCCGTTTGAGTGATTTCACGTGCAGGAATCTAGATTTGAACGTTGCCAGCAGTATGTAGATGCCGGGATCACCGATAACCTCGGCACGCCAATTTTGTTTTTCAAACCCATCATACCAGCTCTATCGAGCGAATCAAGAACTCTTGCTCGGTGAAGCAGATGTCAAAATCCTCCAATTCCTTCAAGATCGGGGCATAGATGTCCTTGACCGTCGGAATCAAGACGCCTCGGCTTTGGATATTGCCTGCCAAGATATGCTTGGCGGCAATGGCCGCAGGCAGGCCGACCGTGCGCGAAATCGCGGTATGATTTTGGTCGCGCCCCTTGTCCACCATCGAGGCGATGAGGCGGCGCTGCATCCCATCTAGTTCATAATCAAGCTGGTGCTGCATCACCACCATGTCGGTGTCATGGGCCTCAAACACCCAGCGATGCATCAATATGTGCTCCAGGATATCGGCCGGACTTGCTTCCTTCAAAGGAATGCGCTCATCCCCCAACAACCCGAGATGCTCCAATTTCGTCAGAACTTCCCCGTCCTTGAATTCATCCAAGAAGAAAGCCAAGCTCTCACGGTCGCTCAATCCGGGCTGCCGATTAATGAAGGAAAACAAGAACTCCTTGTAGCTCATCCCCTCACTGTCAGGGATTTTGTAGCTGCCGTCTGTGAAGCCGATCTTCACAAAGGCGTCCCACATCTTGCAATAGCCTGGATACCGCAGCGTGGCGCGGTAGAGCGTGTCCACATCTTCCAAGTCATACAACTTCAAGTATTTGACGCTGTCGCGGTTGGCGTAAGCCTCAAAAATACCCGTTCCGGGCACGTCCACTTCCTCGATTCGGCTAAACAACCGTTGGTAAGGCAAGTATTTGATGCTTCCATCACGCCTGTACCTGGCCGTTCCCTGTCCCGCAAGGATCACATTGCGGGGTGCCCAGGTAAACTTGTAGCCCCACTCATTCACCGATTCCGGTGCCACGAGTGCCCCGCAATAGCTGCGAAAGCTGCTGATCTTCCCGCCTTGCTCCCGCACCCGCTCCACCATCTCCATGGTGCTCATGTGGTCGAGACCGGGGTCCACGCCCACCTCGTTCAAAAATATCAACCCGGCCGATTTGGCGGCCTCGTGCAAGGCGGCCATCTCGTCCGAGACATAGGAGGCAGTCACCAAATGAGTCTTCAAATCAAGGCAGTCCTTGGCGACAATCACATGCATGCTCGGCGGCAACAAGGAAATCACCAAATCTGCCTGCTTGATCCACTCCAACCTGATGGCCTCGTCGTTTACATCAAAACGCACCGCCTTGCCCCTGGGATGGCCATGCACCTTGGCGATGGCAAGTTCCTCTTGCATGTCGCCCACCACCACCTCCCAGCCGCCAGCCTCGGCGTGATCCAGCAAATATTGGATCATCGTGGTGGCTGACCGACCTGCTCCTATGACGAATATCCTTTTCATCCGAGTTTCATATTTGTGGCGAAGTTAAGGAGGGGGCATGCTTCAAGCCAAACGAAATTAATGGATATGTATCATGTATGTCTTCAGGGAGATTCAAGTATTTTGGCGGAATGGAAGCGACAGAGAAAAATTTCAAGACGATGCGCACGGCCAGGTATTCCCAATTGGGAGAATGCGGGCCGGATACAAAGCGCGTCTGGTTTGTGCTACACGGCTATGGCCAATTGTCCAGCTTCTTCATCAAACACTTTGAAAACCAAGCCGATGCGACAACCTGTGTGATTGCCCCCGAGGGCCTTTCCCGCTTCTACCTCGATGGAAAATGGGACCGTGTCGGCGCCACGTGGATGACCAAGGAAGATCGGCTCCACGAGATCGAAGACTACCTCCAATACCTCGACGGCCTGTACCAAACGACGGTCGGCCAGCTCAAGCATACCCCCGAAATCATCCTCTTGGGCTTTTCGCAAGGTACGGCGACTGCATGGAGATGGGCCATGAAGGGAATGATCAAGCCGAATCAGTTCATCCTATGGGCAGGAGGCCCTGCTACCGACGCCATGGACAAAACCGAAGAAAAACTCAAAGACACGGGCCTACACTTCGTCCTAGGCGACGCCGACGAGTACATCACCCTACCCAACGCCCAAAAACAACTCCTCAGTCTCCAACAAATCAAACCCGACGCAAAACTCTGGACATTCCAAGGCACCCACTGCATCGACCCAGAAACCCTCACCGCCATCACCCAACGCTGGAAAACACTCCAATAGCCCCCAAACACTCAAAGAATCAGCAAAAAAAATGACCAACGTTCATCACAAACCCCAATCACCAAAGATCAACCCGATCGTTGAAATCAACCTCCATGCTGATCATCACCGATCATCCTCCATCTTTCATCGTTCATCCTTCATC
>JANMIM010000846.1:0-7502 GCA_031375795.1 Bacteroidota bacterium | reverse complement strand
GGAGCGCATCGAGATCATCCACAACCCCGGCGCCAAGTATGACGCCAATGGCATGGCCGGCATCATCAACATCGTCTACAAAAAGAGCGATCAAAAAGGCTTCAACGGCAAGGTCGGCCTCGTCGGCGGCGTGGGTTCGCTCGTGCAAAAGCGCGACAACCTGCCCACGATCAGACCGCAATATGACCAGACACCCAAGATCAATCCGACCTTGTCCTTCAATTACCGCCGCAACAAAATCAATTGGTTTTTTCAGGGTGACGGATTGTTTCAGACTTCGGTCAACAAAAATGAATTCATCGACCGCACCTATGCCGACGGCACCGTGATCCGCGGGCAATTTCTGGAGAACCGCACCCAGGTGATCGCGACTGTCAAAACAGGCATCGACTGGAACATTGATGACCGCAATGCCCTCACAGTATCAGGCATGTACACCCACGAGGGGCACATCGACCGGGGAGACTTGCCCTATTTTAATGGCGACCTGAGCGAGCGGCGCCGACTATGGATTTATTATGAAAATGAAATCAACCGATCCGCCAATGCTGCCGCCAATTTCACCCATAAATTCAAGCAGCCCGGCCACAAGTTTGACCTGCGTTTCAATTACACATGGCACCAGGAAGACGAGTGGTTTTATTTTGCAGATTATTATCCCAGCTACTCCAGCCTCGACAGTGTGCACCTGCTCTACGATGAAAACGTGAGCGACCTCAATTTTGACTACGTCAAGCCGCTGAAACACGGTCGGTTTGAGGCCGGGACAAAATTGCGCTGGCGCTACATTCCCTCGATGATTGCGTTCTTGCCGGGCGACTCCACGATCCTGGACCTCAAGGCCGACGGGCAGACGACCTACGACGAATGGATCTCGGCGGTGTATGGAAATTATGTCTACGAGCGCAGCAATTTTGAAATGGAGGCTGGCTTGCGGGTGGAATATGTCACGGTGGCTTACAAAATCGATGCGCCACAGAGCGTGTACCGCAACAGTGGCTACAATTATTTCCAGCCCTTCCCCAATACGCGCCTCGCCTATAAATTCAACGACCACCACAAGCTGCAACTCTCCTACGGTCGTCGCGTGGACCGCCCCGACGAGGCCGACCTGCGCATGTTTCCCAAATATGACGACCCCGAGGTGCTCAAGGTCGGCAATCCGGGCCTGAAACCGCAGCTCACCAACACCTTTGAATTGGCCTACAAAACCACATGGGCCTCGGGCAATTTTTACGCCAGCATCTACCACCGCGAGAGCAACAACATCCTCACGCGCGTGCTCACGCAATCCCCGGGTAGCATCCTCGTGAATGCCGTCACACAAAATGCAGGAAAAGGCCGCAGCACAGGCTTGGAGCTGTTTTTGAGCAAAAATTTCGGCGAACGCGTCACGCTGAATATTACGGTAAATGGCTACCAAAATATCATTGATGCCTTCTCGGGTGTGACCGCCTACCCCGTGGATGTAGTCTACACGAGCGCCCGCGAGGAAATCATGACCGGCAATGGCAAATGCAACGCAATATTCCATTTGCCCAAGAAATTTGACATCCAATTGACGGGGATATACTTGGCACCCGACATCATCCCGCAGGGCAAGATTGCGTCGCGTTATTCGATCGACTTTGGGATGAAAAAGGCGATCCAAGCAGGCAAGGGCGAGCTGTTCCTGAACGGCTCAGACCTCCTCAATACCATGCGCATCAAGAAGACCTTCATCGGCAACGGCCTCACGGTCCTGAGCAATGACCTTTATGAGACGCAGGTGTTTCGTTTGGGGTATTCGTATAAGTTTTGAGGCGCGGGCTTACCGCAACGAGGCGATTTTGGCACGGATAAAGGCAATGCCAGCAGCGTGTTTTTCGTCGAGGTCCTTGATCAGGGAGATGAAGTCCTCGCTACGTTCCAAGGCTGCAGATTTGAGCGCTCGCTTAAAGAGCTTGAGGTCGTCGGGCAATCCGTAATAGGATGGCTGTTTCCGGATTTCCTTGAGTTCGGCCAAAAGAAACAGCTCGATCGCCGGGCTTACGACGATGAGGTAAACTTCAGCGTGTGGATGTTTCTTGAACGCAACCGTATTGTTTTGGTCCAGCACTTCAAAGGCGCTCAAATAGTGCGGCACATTTCGCCGGTCATCGTCCACAAAGCCGACATCGATATAGCCTTGCTCAGTGTCTTTGGTGAAAATATTGGCGACGTCAGAGATTCCCGCCGCGTGATTCCAGAGCGGATTATTTACCTTGTCGCCATTGTCAATCAGCAAGGTGCGTACCAGCATCGTTTCCGCCCAGCATTCCGTCACAAAGCGAAGCTTTTTCATTGCGGGAGAAACTGGCTGAGGTTAAAAAACAAGTCCCTGCCGTGCCCAGATGCATGGCGCAATTCCTCCTCAGACAAGCGTTTGACCTTCGTTTCGTAATCTTCAAAATAGGTGACGAAAACATTCAATTCCTCAAATCCAAGCTCCGAAATGAGGTTTTGCAGAATGTAGGGGCTGTGTGTGGTGATGAAGAATTGGTTTTCCTTGGAGTCAACAATTCGCTCGGCCAGATTTTTGGTGTAGGGCGGATATGAATGAACTTCGGGCTCTTCTAAAACAAGGATAGACTCCTTGTTTGAATCGATGGCAGCATAATAGAAAATCAGTCGTTGAAATGTATCGGCAAGTGAGGAGAAGTGATATTTTGTAACATCCCCACCGATATTCTTCTCGATTTCGATTTTGCGATCCTTCGGCGTGTAGGCAAACTGGAATCCGTATTGAATGATAATGTCAGCCAATTCCTTACGCAATTCCTTGTCATGAAAGACGATGTTAAAGAGATTCTGCCCAAATGGTGGTTTTAGGAAATGCGGAAAGGGGTCATTGATGGAGCCACCTTTTCGAAAATTGTATTGTTTGACAGGTGATGCATCGATAAAATGGTGACTGCCGATTCGGTTGAGAATTTGCCCTTTGGATTGCAGTTCAACATAGAATGGAAAAATAGGCTCCCCTGGGATCGAATTATTTGCAGAATCTCTAAAGGAGTCATTCAGTGCCTTTCCATTTGAAATTACCTCCTCGATCATCGCAGGTTTTCCGATTATGAGGGACATGCGGTCATCGGAGTTTTCTAGAAAAACCGCACTCGCCAAATTCGTATTAACTTCGATCCTCTTTCGAACATCGTCGTCATAGAAAAGATTGGAAGGTTCTTCATATCGTACAAATTCGCCCAAAACTTTTGAATCACTCATCGAATAATGCGCCCCCAACAATCCAATCGCCTCCAAAATATTCGATTTCCCGACATTGGGCATCCCGATGAAGACATTCACGCGCTTGCAGTCGGTTTCCAAGTGCTTGATGGACTTGAAATTCTTGATTTCCAGATGGTGAATGAAGTTCTTCATCGCTTCTACATTTGCCGCAAAACTACAAAAAAGGGGGATCAATTCGGCATTCACCCCATTCTCCCTATCTTGCAGCCATGCGTCACCACCTCCTCGCCCTGCTTGGGCTCGCTTGCATCAGTGCCTGTCACCCGCGCACAGCCGCGTCGGGTGATGCCTCCCACGCGCAATCTGCCGTGCCCGTCGCGCCTGCACGCCCGGCGCTGCTCACCCGCATCGCCTTTGGCTCGTGTGCCGAACAAGACAAGCCCATGCCCATCTTGGAGGCGGTCGTGCGGGAGAAGCCGGATCTCTTCGTTTTCCTGGGCGACAACATTTACGGCGATACCGACGACATGGCGGTGTTGCGCAAGGGCTATGCCGAGCTCGGGAGGAAACCCGAATTCCAGCACCTGCGCGCTGCTACATTCATCAATGCCACATGGGACGACCACGACTATGGCACCAACGACATCGGTCGCCACTATGCCCGCAAGGCCGAGAGCAAGGAGATTTTCCTGGATTTCTGGCAGGAACCCGCCAATAGCGAGCGGCGCAAGCATCCCGGCATTTACCACAGCGAATATTATGGTGAAGGCGCGCAGCGCGTACAAGTGATCTTGCTCGACAACCGCACATTTCGCGACGACCTGCTGTCCAACAACGACAAGCGGCGTTGGAAAAACGATTACCGCCCCAATGAAAACCCCGACAGCACCTTTTTGGGCGCGGCGCAATGGGCGTGGTTGGAGCGTGAATTGAGGCAACCGGCCGCATTCCGCATCGTCGCGACGAGCAATCAGTTTTGCCATGAATACAACGGTTTTGAAAGCTGGACCAATGTGCCCCGCGAACAACAACGCATGCTCGACCTGATCCAATCCACTCGTGCCGAGGGCCTGGTTTTCACCAGCGGAGACGTGCACTGGGGCGAATTGTCGATGCGGCGCACGGAGGGCTTGTACCCTTTGTATGACATGACAAGCAGCGGCATCACCGAGACATGGCCCAAAATTGAAGCCAACAAATACCGCGTCGGCAATCCACAGCCCGCCAACAATTATGGCTTGTTCACGATCGATTGGAAGGCCGATCCAGAACTGAAAATGGAACTCAAGACCGTGGACGGCAAAAGCACCGTCACGCAGGTGGTGAAATTGTCGGAATTGGGATTTCGGTGATCGGTAGGTAAAATTCCGTTTGATAGCAACTGGTGTTGGAAACCGGGCCAATTCCGCAGGAATGGCCAAAAAAACCGTTGGTGTGCCCCTGTAGGGGAAGGTCGCGACCTTCCCCTACAGGGGCACGAACGCACACCCGCAAATCCGCCATTCCTCCGGAATCGGCGATCATCAAATGATCACAAACCAAATTCGGGTTGGCTGCTGCGGATTTCAAAATTCCATGCAAGTCCAATGGCCAACAAACCAACCCGCCCCCAAAAACGGGAAAATCCCATGCGCCTTGCGGCACATGGGATTCCCATTTCAGATCTCAGGAAGGATTACCTCACGAGGTTCACCTTGCCCATGGTCATCTTGCCTTCGCCATTGGTGTAGCGATAGAGGTAGACGCCAGCTGCCAAGCCGGTTGCGTTGAAGCTGACCTCATAGCTGCCTTGCTCTGCAACCTGACCGTCAAACGCGGTGGCAACTTGCTTGCCAGCCATGTTGTAGACGAGGATGGATGCGTGGCCATTGACGGCCGAGCGGAAGCGGAAGGTCGTGACCTCGGTGAATGGATTGGGGAATACCACGATGCCAGTCGACTGGGTCGGGGCTGCCATCTTGGGTGCGATTTGACCGCCGCAGCAGATGCCGCTTTGGATGGTCGACTGGCCGCCATTGACGGTGCCGCTCACGATCACCTGGCCACCGCAAGAGATGCTGTAGTTGGCGACGTTGTCGCCGAATGTGCCTTGGGTCTCCAAGGTGAAGGTCTGGGCGCCAGCAGGCACGACCACAGTTGCACTGTTGGTGCTGCCGAAGCTGTATGGGCCACCCGTGGAACCAGCAAAGCTCCAGCTGGTCTCGTCGAGGAAACCTGTGCCGGAGATGGTGACGGTGTAGGTGCCACCGCTGCAAGTGCTGCGCTCGCAAGCAGGGTTGGTGCTGCGGCAGGTATTGCCACATGGGCCGAGGTAGCAGGTACCGTGACCAGCGCCGCCACCGACGATGTGGGCAGGTACGGCAGATGCGTTGATGCAAATGTTGTTTTCATTGCCAGGGTTGCCGGGAGGCACGTGGCAAATTTGAACCTTGTTGGGGTTGCCTGGGGTGGCACATGGGCCAGTAGGACCAGACACGGTGTACACGTTCACGGTGACTTGGTCGCTCGTGGAGCAGCCATTGGCGTCGGTGACGCTCACGGTATAGGTGGTGTTGGCGCTAGGAGCGACGGCAAAGCAGCCATTGTCGCAGCGATAGGCAGCAGCTGGGCTGATGCTCACGCTGTATGGGCCAGCGCCACCGGTGGTAGATGGGCAGATGTACAGGGTGTCGTCAGGTGCACCAGGGCCGGTGTAGCCGAGGAAACGTGACTGGCAAGCGCCTGCCTCGACTGCAAGTGGAGCCTGACAGACCTTGTTGAGCGTGAAGTTGCCGGTGGAGGAACCAAAGCCGTGGACCAAGACATAGTTCTGGGTGCCAGATTGTGAGCAGAAGCGCACAGTAGAAGCAAGGCTGCCAGTAGCGCAAGTGAGGGTCGTGCTGAAGTAGTCGTCGTTGCCGCCGACGCAGGTAAACGAGCCACAGCTGCCTGAAAACACATGCAACTTGGTGTCATAGTTGGTGCCAGCGCTGCAGGTGTTCAGGTCCACAAAGGAGCCGTCGCCCGTGAACTTGTACCATACGCCGCCAGCGGAGCCACCGGTGGTGCCACAGAAAGGCAAGCCAGCATCGACGCCTGAGCAGAGGGTGGTGCCAGTGGTAGCTCCGCAACCGAGGGTGATCGCGTTGGCGCAATCATCGTTTGCAGGTGCGCCGTTCACGGTCACGGTGGTGGTGGCCGTCACACTGCACACAGTGTAGGTGATCGTGTGGGTGCCGACGCCAGCTGCTGCTGGATTGAAGACACCATTGCTCACGCCTGGGCCGCTAAAGACACCGCCCGAGAGGTTGGCACCCAAAGTGACAGAAGCGCCATTTAGGCAGCGCGGTCCAATTGCGTTGATGGTCACGACAGGCTGCGTGCAGGTCACGTTGAGGCCAAAGTTGCCAGTTGCGATACCGAAGCCATTGACGAGGATCAGGTAGGACTGGCCTGCAGCTGCACACCAGGTCACCGTGGACTTGAAGCCAGCCACGCCAGGGCCGGTGCTGCAATTGAAGTCGTCGTCGTTGCCCACTACGCAAGTGAGGCCAGTGCATGAGCCCGTGTACACGTGCAACTTGGTGTCGTAGTTGGTGCTACCGCTGCAAGTCGACATCGTCACAAAGGCGCCAGTGCCTACATACTTGTACCATACGCCGCCGCCAGTGCCGACGGTGGTTCCGCAGAATGGAGCGGCATCTGGTGTCGAAGTAGCCGTGGTGCCAGTGACGCTGGATCCGCAGGAGACAGTGATGGCGTTGGCGCAATCATCGTTGGCAGGCGCGGGCGGTGGCACGCAAGAGACACACTGCACGGTCGTGGTGCGGCAGGAAGACTGTGTGCCACAATTTGGGTCCGTGCTCCAGTGTACAAACAAGGTGCCGGTAAAGGTATTGGTGAAGGACAATGGCAAGTTGCCAAAGGCCACAACAGGACCGTTTGCGCTACCGGAGTGAACGGTGGCATAGTCGGTGCCGACAGAGCTCGTAAACTTCAGGGTCTGGCCAGCCACAGCACCGCTGATCGTGGAGAACTCACCTGCAAACGAGCATGTGGAGACCGTGACGATGTTGCCGTTGCCGTTGATGGTGGCAGAGCCAAATGACGAGGTAAATGTACACTGGCCAGGCTGCGGACCGGGACAGCTTGTACACTGCACCGTGGTCGTGCGACAAGCAGACTGCGTGCCACAAGCAGCATTGGTGCTCCAGTGGGCGAAGACCGTGCCAGTGAAGGTGTTGGTGAATGACAGCGGCGTCTGGCCAAATGCAATCACCGGACCGTTTGAGGAGCCGGAGCGGATCGTGATGAAG
>JANMIM010001292.1:0-3294 GCA_031375795.1 Bacteroidota bacterium | reverse complement strand
CCCGCGCAGCATCCAAGCCGCCGCGCCCGACATTGTGCTCATCAACTCGGTGCGGCACGAGGTCAATTTTCTCCAAACCCTTGCCAACAGCCCGCGTGTGCAGCGCATGCAAGACAGCCTCAAGCAGATCGGGGAAAAACTGGAAGTGCTGCGCAATGAAAGCACGGTGCTTGGCCTGGAGAATACGATGGTCATGGCCAACCAAAGCCTGGCTGGCGAGGCCAAAGGCGTGACGGCCGAGGAGCTGCGCAAGGCTGCGGAGTTTTTCAGGGCGCGTTTGCGCGACATTGGGGAGCGCCTGCTTGCCAACCGCCGCGCGGTCGAGACGCTGGCCAAGGAGCAAGAACGGATCAATCAACAGTTGCAGGAACTCAACTATGCCGGCAGCGAGCCGAGCAACGACATCGTCGTGAAGGTCAGGGCCGACTACGCGCGCACCGTGCGCATCGGCATTCGCTACATCGTGCCCGACGCAGGTTGGGCGCCGAGCTATGACCTGCGGGCCCGGGACACCGAGAGCCCGATCACCCTCGATTACCGCGCCGATGTGTGGCAAAATACAGGGCTGCCTTGGAAAAATGTGAACCTCACGCTCTCCTCGGGCGATCCCAATCAGGGCGGCACCAAACCTGAACTTCAGCCATGGAACCTCAGTTTTGGCTATCATCCTGGCGGGACCGATTACGATGCGATTCAGGTCTCGACGGATGTGATTGATCGCGACAAGGTGGCTCAAGACGAAGAATACGAGGCAATATTCACACGCGGCCGTCGCGACAACGCAACCCTCGCCGACTACACCGTGATGCGCAACACGGCGACGACAGCCGAATTCAAAATCAGCGTGAAACAAGACGTGCCGAGCGACGGCAAAAAACAGCAAGTCGCAGTACAATCCGCAAACTTGCCAGCCACATTTGCCCATTATGCAGTTCCCAAACTGGACAAGGATGCATTTTTGGTGGCGCGGATCACCGATTGGGAATCACTGAATTTGCTGCCGGGCAACGTGAACATTTTCTTTGAGGGCACTTATGTCACAGCATCCTATTTGGATCCGACGAGCACCATCGATACACTCGATTTCAGCCTCGGCCGCGATAAAAAGGTCATCATCGAGCGCAATATGCTCAAGGACTACAATGCACGCCGCGACATCGGCACCAACAAGGAGCGCACATTTGGCTACGAATTTGTGATCCGCAATACCAAAAAATCCGTCGTGCATCTCAAGTTGATGGATCAGCTCCCTGTGACGCAAGATTCAGACATCGAGGTCAAGGAAATCGAGATTTCCGGTGCAAACAAGGAGGAAGCTACTGGCCTGCTCACCTGGAATCTGGACTTGCAGCCCAGCGCTACACAAAAGCTCAAATTGGCCTATTCCGTCAAGCATCCCAAGAAGAAAATCGTTCCAGGCATCTGATCACCCATCAACCAATCCAAAAATGAAAACATATTCGCACATCATCATATTGGCCATGGCATGGTTGCTCCCGTTTGGAGCCGTGCAGGCGCAGGACGAAAACCAAGTCCAGAGCAAAATCGAATCGGTGACCGTCTTCTTGAGCGGGGCGCAGGTGAATCGCATCGCCGACGTGAACTTAAAAAAGGGCAAAAACATCCTCTATTTCAGAGGATTGGGCGAGGGCATCAATCCGCAAAGCATACAGGCCGCGGCACCTGAGGCCTACCTCATCAACTCCGTGGTCCATGAGATCAACTACCTCGACAAAGCTGTGGAATCGCCCAAGGTCAAGCTGCTGCAAGACAGTCTGGAACTGATCAACCGGCTGCTCGAAGACGAACGGTTGGGAAATACCGTCTTGGAAAATGAGAAAAAAATGATCCTGGCCAATCAGGCCGTTGGGAGCAAGGAGCAGGGATTGAGCATCGACGAGCTCCAAAAGACCGCCGATTTCTTCAGGAGCCGTCTCACCGATGTCTTTGAGCAGCAGCTTGTGGGTGGGCGTAGGCAAATGAAGCTCATCAGGCGCCGCGAGGCGATCACGGCACAACTCAACGAGCTCAACGCTCGCCGCAACCGCCCCAGCAACGACATCAGGGTCATCATCGAGGCCGCAAATGCCGCCACCACACCCGTCATGCTCAGTTATTTCATCGCAGGTGCAGGTTGGGTGCCGGGATACAACATCCGCGCCAAGGACACGCAATCCCCCATCGTGCTGGAATACAAGGCCGATGTCTATCAAAATACCGGCGTGGATTGGGAAAATGTACAATTGACCCTGAGTTCAGGCAACCCTAATATGGGCGGCACCCAACCGCGATTGGCACCTTGGTTCTTGCGGGAAGAGGAGCCCTACCTTGTTTACACGAGCTCCCGTGAGGTTTCCAAATTGCAAAAGGAAGAATGGTCCAGAAAGCAGACCCCCAAGCAGGGTGAATTGACGAACGTCCATGCAGACACCTTATCAAGCGACTTGGGCTACTTGGAGGATCAGCAGCTGAAGGATCTGGAGCAGATTGTGGACTACAAGACCGAAAATCAAAAGGGCCTTTCAGAATACACGGCATTCCTGGAAGGCGCCACCACCGCTGAATTCAAGATCTCGATCGCGCAGACGATCCTCTCCGATGGCAAGTCGGAGCAGGTCACCGTGAGGACAGCGGAATTGCCCGCGCAATATCGCCACTTTGCCGTGCCCAAGATGGACAAGGACGCCTTCCTGACCGCCGGCATCACCGGTTGGGACAGCCTCAATCTATTGCCCGGCAATGCGCAGATTTTCTTTGAAGGTACATTCGTCACCGAGGCTGCGATCAATCCCGCCTACACCAACGATACCCTGAGCCTGAGCCTCGGCCGCGACAAAAAGGTGATCGTGGAGCGCAACCAACTCAAGGATTTCAACAAGGTGCGCACGCTCGGCCTGAACCGCGAGCGCACATTTGCCTACGAAATCAAGGTGCGCAATACCAAGGAATCGGCTGTGAATGTGACGGTTGAGGATCAAATCCCCGTGTCCCAAGACAAGGAGATCCATGTGAATCTCGTGGACGCATCGGGCGCAAAACTCGACCCCGCCACCGGAAAATTGGTCTGGGACTTGAACATCGGAAGGTCGGAAACCAAGGTTCTCAAGCTGATGTTTACAGTGAAATATCCGAAGAACAATTACATCCCCGGGATTTGATGGTTGTTGTTCCTCGGCCACTGCATTTCCGTTCGTCGGGCCACCCCCCCGGGTGTGGGGGGGTGCGACCAACAGCAAATCAGCCAGGTTGGTGTGAGGAACGCAAAAAAAACCCCACAAAATAAAAACCAAAAAA
>JANMIM010001291.1:0-3997 GCA_031375795.1 Bacteroidota bacterium | reverse complement strand
GCCCTGCGAAAAGAGGTATTCGACGGCCTGCGTGGTGAAGTGCAAGATGGCCTCGGCCGAGCGTGGGCCATAGGGCACGTGGAGCGTGTCGCCGAGGTAGAGAAAATCGCATTGCGGCAGGGCGGCCCTGAAGGCCTTGGTCATCACCAAGCCTCCCAAGCCAGAGTCAAAGATTCCTATCGGGCCTTGTGCATTCATTCTACCCCAATATTCCGTGAAAATCCCACAAGATAAAAAAAGGATGCAAAATGAAATCCGCAAGGGAAACCATTTTGCATCCTAGGGTGGCCGTGGGGCCTTACTCGACTGCGATGCCGAGCTTCTTGGCGATCAGGGTCGTGAGGTTGTCGCTTTCCTTGCCATAGAGAATGCTGGGAATGCCGTCACCGACTGCCTGGTTCAGGATATAGGTGTAGCCGCCTTCCTTGGCGACGGTGTCGATCGCATTTTGCAGCTTGTCTTGCACGGGCTTGAGCAATTCCATGCGGCGTTTCATGAGCTTCTCCTCGGCGTCTCCGATGCCTTTCTGGACTTCGCCCTCCAGGCGTTGCAGCTCGGTGGTCGCGGCTTTTTCCATCTCGGGTGTGAGCGGCTTGCCAGACTGCTTGTACTCCATGAACTCGGTGAGTTTCTGCTGGTAGTACTTTTGCTTGACCTCCAAGGTCTTCCTGATGGCGTCCTCGAGCTTGCCCAATTCGGCCTCTATCGCTTTGGTCTCGGGCATGTATTGCAAGATGAGCTCCACGTTGGTGTAGCCGATCTTGATTTCCCCCTGTGCCCAGGCCGACTGGCTCAGGATGGCAAGCAGGAGTATGAAAATGTATTTTTTCATCTTGAATTCTCGTTGTGTGGGCTTGCAGGCAATCGCTTGCCCGCCAAAAACGAAAGCCTACAAATTACTCAGGGTATTTCAAGCCCAATTTTGCAAACAGCGCCTTGGTGACGTCGGCTTCGTCTGGGCCATACAAGATGGTCGAGACCCCAGCACTGGTGGTCTGGTTCAGGATATAGGTGTAGTTGCCGGCCACTGCGACAGCGTCGATGGCTGTCTGCAACTTGGCGAGCACCGGCTCGAGCAGCGACTGGCGCTTGTTCATGATCTCCTCGTCGGCTTGCTGGGCGAGCTTTTGCACCTCCTCGTCGAGGCGCAGCAATTCCTTCTCGGCAGCTTCTTGCAAGGCGGGTGTGGCAAAGGCATTGCGCTCCCGCAGGTCCAGGTACTCCTGGTACTTTTGCTTCACGTAGTCATCCTTGACCTTGATCTTGGCTGCGAGCTTCTCTTGGAAGGTCTGCAAGGCAGTTTCCATGGTCTTGGCCTCTGGCATGCTTCCGAGCACCACCTCTAGGTTGGTGTAGCCGATCTTTACCTGAGCTTGTGCCGAGAAACTGGCCATGAGCACCAGCGCAGCGGCCAACAACATTGTTTTCAATTTCATCGTGTCAAAATTTGCGTGCAAAGATAACATTTTTGGTCTGGGCGATGCACCACCCACTTACACTATGGCATTTCAATTACAGTGCCAATTATTTCTGGATTCCCAATTTGATGATGACATCGTCGGTGCGGTCAAATGCGGCATTGCTGTAAAGGATGCCTGTGGTGCTCGCCTTGTCGAGGATGATGTCCAGCTTGCGCTCCTGTGCCACTTTTTCGACGGCATCAAACACCTTGTCTTGGATGGGCTTGATCTTGTCGTCCTGTACTTTGTACAATTCGCCATCGTAGCCAAATTTCTTCTCCTTGTACTCCTTGGCTTTGCGCTCGGCAGCCATGATGTCTTCCTGGCGCTGCTTCTTGATGTCATCGGGCAGCAAGACCTCCTCGGCCTGGTAGTCCTTGTACATCTTCTCGATGTCGGCATGCATTTCCTCGAGGTCTTTTTGCCACTTCTGGCTCAAGTTGTCGATCTCCTGCTTGGCGGCGGTGTACTCCTCCATCTTGCTCAGGATGAAATCGGTGTCCACGATGCCGATCTTCTGTGCCTGGGCCGCCATCGTGAGCGACACCATCAAAATCAAGGTTCCAATGAATCTCTTCATGAAAAAAGCGTTAAAATTCTTGACCTATGAGGAAAGTAAATTGGCTGCCGTTGGGTTCGGCCGCTGCTGCATTGACCTTGTCAAAGCCATAGCCCCAGTCCACGCCCAGCAAGCCGACCATGGGCAGCATCACGCGCAGGCCTACGCCGGCGGCACGCTTGAGCTCAAACGGCTTGAAGGTCTTCACGCCCATCCAGGCGTTTCCGGCCTCTGCAAAGCCCACCACCCAGATCGGTGCACTCTGGTTGAGCGTGATCGGGTAGCGCAACTCGAGGGTGTACTTGTTGTAGATGTTGCCACCGATCGGCGTCTGCGACACCGTCGTGCCATCTGTGAGCGGGCCGATGGAGTTGTCGGGATAGCCGCGCAAGCCCACATACTCCCAGCCGTAGAAGTTGAATGCACCCAAGCCGCTGCCACCCATGTAGAAGCGCTCAAAGGGCGAGATGCCATAGCTCGGGTTGTAGTTGCCGAGGTAACCAAACTGGACCTTGGGCTTCACGACCAGGTTTTTGAAGATCTGGTAGTACCATGTGGAGCTGAACTTCCACTTGTGGTATTCCAGGAACTTGAATTTCTGGGCGTCTGGGATGTCTGTGAAGTCCTTGGTGCCTTTGATCGTGCTGTAGGGCGGGGTGGCCTCGACAGAGAATGACATCGCCGAGCCGCTGCGCGGATAGATCGGCGCATCGATGCTCGTGCGGTCCACGGTGAAGCGTGCCGAGATGATGTTGATGAAGGCATCGCCAAAGCTCAGGGAGTTGAAGCCGCGGTTGCCATTTTTGATGTCGTAGTATTTGTAGGACAGCGAGGCGTATGCCTTGAAAAAGTCATCGGGCCATTTCAGACGCATGCCGTAGTCGAGGCCGCCGCTCAGGGTCTTCATCTTGAAGCCCGACGATTGGCTTTGGTTGACGGCATAGGAGACGCTCGCGCCGAGGGAGTTGGGCTTCTTGCCGCCGAGCCAGGGCTCCAGGAAGGAGATGCTGTAGTTCTGCCAGCTCACGCCGTTCATCTGCACGGCGAGGTTCAGTTTCTGCCCGTCGCCCGAGGGCACGGGGCTCCAGGCGCTCTTCTGGAAAAAACGCTTGGTGCTGAAGTTGTTGAAGCCCAGTTGCACGGTGCCTACAAAGCCGCCGCCGATCACGTTGCCACTGTTGTCGCGGATGCGGCCACCCCAGCCGCCTTGCACTTGCAGCTGATCGCTCGGTTTCTCCTCCACGATGTATTTGATGTCCACCGTGCCATTGGTCGGGTCGGGAATCGGCAGCACCTGCAAGTTTTCCTGGTTGAAATAACCCAGGTTCAGGATCTCACGCTGTGAACGGATGAGGTCTTGGCGGCTGAATTTTTGCCCGGGCAGTGTGCGCAATTCCCGCAGGATCACGTAGTCGCTCGTCTTGGTATTGCCCTCGATGATGATGTTGCTGATGCGGGCCTGCGGACCTTCAAACATGCGAAACTCCAAGTCCACCGAGTCGCCCACGATGGCGACCTCGACGGGCTCTACACTGAAGAAGAGGTAGCCGTCGTCGAGGTACAAGCCCGAGACGTCGCGCCCCGACTGATCTCCATGCAAGCGCGCATCGATCAATTCAGAGTTGTAGACGTCGCCCTTCTCGATGTTGAGGATGCGCTTGAGGGAGTCTGTGTTGTATTTGAAGTTGCCGACAAAGTCGATGTTGCGGATGTAGTATTGGCTGCCCTCGATGACCCTGAGCTCGACGTCGAGGCTCTTGGCGTCATACATATATGTACTGTCAAAGACGACCTCGGCATCGCGGTAGCCGTTGTTGCGGTAGTAGGCGATGAGGTTGGCCTTGGCTTCGTCGAGTTTCTTGGGCAGGTACTTGCTACGTGCCCAGAGGCGCCACCACTGCTTTTCCTTGAGGGCCTTCATCTTGGCCTTGTTGGGCTCGTAGTAAGCATACGGCAGATAACCGAGCGCGTGCTTGTC
>JANMIM010000806.1:0-2934 GCA_031375795.1 Bacteroidota bacterium | reverse complement strand
CAGATCTCGTGGCCGCGGGCGACCGCCTCGGCCTCGACTGCTTTTCCCATGCGGCCATAGCCCACCAATGCGATGCGCAACTTCATCGTCGTAAACTGAGGGTGAGTGAAGCGCCGACCATCACCTGCTTGCGGGAAAATGGATTCATCCCCACATTGGGATCGATGTCCATCGTGAGGTCATCGCTCACATTGAAGCCCCTGAGGTGGGCATCGACATAGGCATCGACCAAGTTCAGGACGTACCAAAGGCCGCAGACGATGATGTTGAGGTCCCTGATGCGCCGGTATTGCTCGCGAATGACAATCGTATTGGCAATTGTATATCCCGGAAATGGGTCGTCGAGGCATGTGCTGTCGCCCTTGCACTTCACGGCATCGTCATACTCCTTGTAGCCGGCATGGTTGCCGATCACAAAGGCGATGAAAACCCCAAATCCTCCGTAGATGATCGGCAATTTCCAAATCCGGTTGTTGTACACTTGGCCCCAGCCCGGTAGGATCGCGCTGCGCCTCACGGCCACGGAGGGATTGTAGAAGTCTTTTTTGGGTGATAGGCGGATGTGGATGGCGTGCCCCGGCTTTTTTTCCCTGACCTTGCTGCTGTCGCCCAACACCATGGCGATGGAATCGATTGCCAACGCGGTGTCCTGTGTAATGATCAGCGGCTGACCATCATTTGGCAAGCCTGTCCCTTTGATGGCGCCTTTACCGGTGGGCAGGCTGTCGGATGGTACGGCCACGGAGTCGGTTGGTACAACCTGTGCCTGCAATGGCATGGCCCCCAATGCCATCAAAATCAGGAACAAACCTCGACCAAATCGATGCAGCAGGTGGTGGGTGAATTTTCCGACAACGTTCATCCGGTCACAGCTTTCTTTCAAGGCTCGAGGATTTCGAGGATGCGGTTCAGGTCTTCCGTCGATTCAAAGCCGATCTTGAGTTCGCCACGGCCTTGGCTGCTTTGGGAGATCGACACGCGGCTCCCAAATTTCTCCTCCAATTTGCGCTCCAGCTTCTGGACGTGGATGTCCTTGACGCTGCCAGCCTTGGCGGCAGGCTTTTTGTTGCCACGGTCTGCGATCTCGCGCACAATTTCCTCGACCCGGCGCACGCTCAGGTCACCCTCCATGATGGCTTTGTACACCGCCAATTGGTCATCGACGTTCTCGACATTGATGAGGGCGCGGGCGTGGCCCATGCTCAGTTTCGCTTCCTTGAGCCCGATTTGAATCTCAGGCGGCAGTTTCAGGAGGCGCAGGTAGTTGTTGACCGTCGCCCTTTTTTTGCCAACCTTGTCACCGAGGTCCTCCAGGCGCAGGCTCAGCTCCTCGACGAGGCGCTGATAGGCCAGGGCAATTTCCATCGGGTTCAGGTCTTGCCGCTGTATATTCTCGATCAGCGCCATTTCCAGCATCTGCTCGTCGTCGGCGACGCGCACATAGGCCGGAATGCTCGTGAGCCCCGCCATCTTGCTGGCTTGCAGGCGGCGTTCGCCCGAGATGAGTTGATAGGTGCCGGCACCCATCTTGCGCACGGTGATCGGCTGAATGATGCCTTGGACTTGGATCGATTGCGACAATTCCTCCAAGGCCACAAGGTCGAAATGCGTGCGCGGCTGATAGGGATTGGTCTCGATGCGGTCGATGGCGATCTCGCTCACGCTGCCCATGTGCTCCTCTGACTCGGAAATGGGGTTTTCCAGGGTGGTGTTTTCAGAATCGCTCAGCAAGGCACTCAGGCCGCGACCGAGGGCGTTGCGCCGCTTATTTTTGGGATCAGTCATCAATTCTTATTCCAGGATAATGGTGCTCAATTGTTGGAATGTTGTCCGTCTTTGAGCTGCGTGAGGGTCTTTCCGTTTTTTTGCAAAATCTCACGGGCCAGGTTCATGTAGTTGATCGCACCCTTGCTTTCGCCGTCAAACATCAGGGCCGGCAACCCAAAGCTCGGAGCTTCGCTCAGGCGGATGTTGCGGGTGATGATGGTGTCAAACACGATTTCATAGAAGTGGGCCTTCACTTCCTCGACGACTTGGTTGCTCAGGCGCAAGCGGGAGTCGTACATCGTGAGCAAGATGCCCTCGATTTCCAGCTCAGGGTTCAGGCGTTGCTGCACGATCTTGATCGTATTCAGCAACTTGCCCAATCCTTCCAAGGCAAAATACTCGCATTGCACCGGCACGATCACCGAGTCTGATGCGGTGAGGGCATTCACGGTGATGAGGCCGAGCGATGGCGAGCAGTCGATGAGGATGAAGTCGTAGAGGCCCCTGAGCGGCTCCAAAATGCGCCGCATCTTGCGCTCGCGGTTGGGCAGGTTGATCATCTCGATCTCAGCACCCACGAGGTCGATGTTGCTGGGGATCAGGTCCAGGTTGGGGAAATCAGTCGTGAGAATGGTGTCCTTGGCATGGATCTCATCGCTGATCATCGCCTCATACATGCCCTTTTTGGTATTGCGAGGGTCAAATCCCAAGCCGCTCGTGGCATTGGCCTGTGGGTCGGTGTCGATCATCAGGGTCTTGAAGTCCAAGGCCGCCAAACTGGCTGCAAGGTTGATCGCCGTCGTGGTCTTGCCGACCCCGCCTTTTTGATTCGCAATTGAGATTATCTTCGTCATCCGCAGTATTCCTTTTCCGTCGGTTGCAGGGAAACCTAATTTTTCAATAATTTTGGCCGATTCAGTAATCCCCACTGACCTTATCGGATGCTAAAATTCAAAAGGCAAAGTTACGAAAGAAGCATGCTATCAATGCAAAAATTGTTGGCCTTCTTATGCACACTTGCCTTGTTGGTATCGTGTGGAAAAGAGACGGAACGTGTTGGTAATCGCACTGTTTTCCGCATGAACCTCTATGCGGGCCTCAGTACCCTCGACCCGGCATACGCCAGCGACCAGAGCGCGGGATGGATGTGCAACCAGATTTTCAATG
>JANMIM010000781.1:0-2157 GCA_031375795.1 Bacteroidota bacterium | reverse complement strand
AAATGCAATTGGTGCGCCAAACCCATTTACGGGAACCGCTACAACAGCCACAGTCCGGCGGCAAAAGCCGAGGAATTGCAATACTTGGTCGACCGCTTCGGGGCGGAACATATTTGGTTTGGCGACGACATCTTTGGCCTGAAACCGGGCTGGGTGCAAGCCTTTGCCGACGAGGTGGAGCGCCGCAAATTGAAGGTCAAGTTCAAGATCCAATCGCGCGCAGACCTGCTGCTCGACGGCGACACGGTGGCTGCACTCGCCAGGGCAGGCTGCGCCGAGGTCTGGATCGGTGCGGAATCGGGCTCGCAACAGGTGCTCGATGCGATGGACAAGGGCATCACCGTCGCACAAATCCACGCGGCACGCGCCTTGCTCAAACAACACGGCATCCGGGCGGCGTTTTTCCTGCAATTTGGTTACCTCGGCGAGACCTGGGCCGACATCCAGGCCACGATCGACATGCTGTTTACGGCCATGCCCGACGACATCGGCGTGTCGGTCTCCTACCCCCTGCCGGGCACGGGATTTTATGAGAAAGTGAAATCGGAATTGGGCACCAAATCCAACTGGACCGACAGCGACGAATTGGCATTGATGTTCAAAAACACCTATTCCCCAGAGTTTTACAAGCGCCTGCACAGGTACATCCACAAGCGCTTCAGGCTCGCGCAGGCACGGGAATCTGGGTCGCTGAAGCGGCTATGGTTTGGGCCCGCCACGGTGATGGCGCGGCGGCGCATGCTGGCATTGAAGGAAGTGTGAGCGGGATTGCGGCCGCTTGGACGTCCTACGGGGGTGCTGTCCTGCAAGGTCGACTTTCCCACAAAACTTGCAAGCACAGGCATCTTTCACGAAAATTGCGGCTGTGAAGCCCTTGCGGAGGAACGATGAGAGACCATCCACACGACTACATCCTTGAAAATACGACCTTGTCAGGATTTACCTATCCCGACCTGCTCAGGCATGCCACATCGGCCTTTGACGCCGACAAGATGGTGCTCCTGGACATACAGCCCTTGAGTTTGGAGGTGAATGCGGGCCTGTTTGCGAATGCGTCCCCGTTGTCGAATTTCCCGGAGGTTTCGGTCACACAAACGGATCACGCGATCGTCCTCTCCTGCCCCTGCCCGGCGCGCAAGGGCAATATGTGCGTGCACCAAGCACAGGTGATGCACGCGATCATGCACCGCCCCAATTTGCGGCTTTTCTTCGACCCCACGAGCCGCGAAGTCAAAATCAAACAATTTGCGCTCGATTATGGCATGGAAAACGAGCAACGGTTGGACGAATATTTCCTGCTCGAATATGTGAATGGTTTTGTCAAGGTCAGGCCCAAGGTCAAGGAGATGCTGGCTTACACCGAGAGCTCCAAAAACCTGCTGCAATCACAATTGCTGCCCAAGGCGCCTGCGAGCCATTCCGGCCCGGAATTGATCGACCCGCAATTGATCTTGGTGTTGAGGCCGCACAAATATTACAGCGATCAATTTCACATCGAATTGTACGAGGCACAGACAGGAAGCAACGGCAAGATCAAGGCGCCCTTGCAGCTAGTGGATCCGCAATCTCGCATCTGGGAATCTGAGCACATTGATGCCGCAAAGTTTTTTATTGCGGTGTCAAAACTGCAGCAAAGCGATGGCACCAAAAATGCCGAATCCAACATCGAGGTGCTCAAGGTCATTGTGCAGAATCCGCTGAAACTGGAGGTCTTTTTCCACGATGCACGGGCATTTAAATCGGTTTCTTCTTGGTAGAGACCAAACTTGGCAGCTTTGCTTTGAGCAGATGGGCATTGGATAAAACGTCTACTGGCCAGTCTGCCTGGTTTGCAAATGAGCCGCTGCGTCAGAATGCCAGGATCTGTTTGCTGCCTAGTCCAGTGAGAAGCCGCTGATGCAAGCACTGCTTAAGACCATCGTCGACGGAATCCGTGAGGACTTCGGCCAACCCGTAAAGCTTATCCGGCTGCTGCGTGAGCACCCGGACATCCGCGTCTCGCTGGATGATCCCAAGCCCTGCATCTCGGCTGAAAGCATTGTGCGCTGGCACGAACTCGGCAAGTCAAGTTCTTACTACAACGATTACCTGTCGCACTTCGAGCAAGGTTCGCTTATGGGCTGGAGGCAATGGGACAGCTACAGCTACAGCAGCTTC
>JANMIM010000700.1:0-1074 GCA_031375795.1 Bacteroidota bacterium | reverse complement strand
GAGGGATACGGCACGCGCCGGAATTGGTTGTCGGGATTCTGCAATCTGCCTCGGCTTGGATCTGCTCGGATAGCCCATTCCAATTTTGAATTGAGCAGGTTTTTTGCTAATTTTAAGTCCTTTTGAGAATCAATCAACAGTAATTCACATGCGTTCGAATGCCCGGACACTGCGTTTTTTGCTTGCGCTGACGATTTGCAGCCTTGTCGCCGTCTTGGGTTGGCAAGACCATGCGCTCCTGCCGGGCGAATATGCTGATCGTGAGGAATATGAGCATGGTCGCCACAAGGGTGGCGAGGAAGAAACCGAGGGAAAAGGCGACCTGTCGCTGCGCGATCGCATCGACCTGGCCTTGGCACAGGATTTTGAAATGGTCAAGGATCCGGCGACCGGCAAGGTGCCGATCGAGCGCATGCTGGAGGCCAAGCGCTATGCCGACGAGCAGCGCCACACGCAACGCACTCCGCTGGCAGTCAACTGGGTGGAGCGCGGCCCCAACAACGTCGCTGGCCGCACACGCGCGATCATGATCGACCCCAACGACCCTCTGGGACGTCGTGTATTTGCTGGCAGCGTGGGCGGTGGCCTTTTTCGCACCGCCGACATCACCGCGAGCACGCCCGTCTGGACACCCGTCAATGAGTTTTTTGGCAACCTCGCGGTCACAGCCCTCGCCTACGACCCCTCCAACACCCTGGTCATGTACTTTGGCACGGGCGAAGGCTACGGAAACGGCGACGCCATCCCTGGCCTCGGCATCTGGAAAAGCACCAACGGCGGCAGCACCTGGGCGCAGCTGGCATCGACCAACAACGCGACCTTCCAATACAACCAGCGCATAGCAGTGCATGGCAGCGGAGCGGTGCTCGTCGCAACCTCGAGTGCAGGCATCCAGCGGTCCACAGACGGTGGCGTGACCTGGGCCAAGGTGCTGGGCACCGGCCTGGGCATCACGGGTGCGGCCAGCAATACGGCTTGGGATGTCGATGTGGCCGCCAACGGCGACATCTACGCCAACATCGACGGCTCGATCCACAAGTCGGTCAATGGGGGCGCCACCTGGGGCAATGCGAT
>JANMIM010000648.1:0-2786 GCA_031375795.1 Bacteroidota bacterium | reverse complement strand
GGTTTCGTCACCAAATTTGATCCTTTGGGCAATGTGATCTGGGGTACTTATTTGGGAGGCATCAGCTATGACGCGATCCTCACCATTGACACCAAAGGCGACGATTGGCTTGCTGTCGGCGGTAACGCGGGCAGCTATGGCATGGGCTACAATGGACATCAGCAGAACCATTCCATCTCCAACTATTATGATGCCTACCTCGCGCGCATCGGCATCGTCTGCAATGTCCAGCCCGTGGCAGTGTGCCAAAATACAGTGCTGAACCTTGTCGGCAGCCAAGCATCGTTGCCGCCTGCAAGCATCGACAACGGCAGCTTCTCAGGCTGCAACCATTATTTTTCCTTGTCTGCGTCCCCCAGTTCATTTGGTTGCAGCAATTTGGGCGCGCAATCGGTCATCTTGTCGATCACCGATGGAAACGGCACCGATACTTGCACGGCCAATGTGACGGTCGTAGACGTCACGAGTCCCACGATTGTCTGCCCCAGCAACGTGACGGGGATCACAGACTTCAACGCTTGCGGAACCAGTGTGACTTACGCAACGCCCGTTGGGACCGACAACTGCACTGGCCCTGTCACCACGCAGGTGACGGGTTTGGCGAGCGGCAGTACCTTTGGATTGGGCACGACGGTCAACCAATTTGTGGTGACCGATGCTGGAGGAAATACCAGTTCCTGTTCGTTTTCGGTCACGATACTTGATCTGCAAGGGCCTTCGATTGTCTGCCCACTATTTACCAATGTCTGCGTAGGGCCATACAACTACACCGCGCCGATCGGAACCGACAATTGCACTGGATCGACGACCGTCTTGGTGAGTGGGCTGGCGAGTGGGGCCAATTTCCCCTTGGGATTGACAACGACGACCTACCGCGTGACCGATGGTGCCGGCAATTCATCGACCTGTTCATTTACCGTCCGTGGCCTGCCAAATAGCGCATTTAGCCAAGCGGTCACCACCTGCGATGGAAGTAGTTTTGCCATTGGAAATCATGCCTATACGACCCCGGGCACATACATCGATACCTTGGTCTCCGCCAATGGCTGCGATTCGGTTGTGACGACGCAGCTCAGCTTCACGTCCCCGATCGATACCTCCGTGACCGTCACCATCGGCAATCACCCCACCCTCACGGCCAATGCAATTGCAGCCACCTATCAATGGCTGGATTGCCAAAATGCATTCGCTCCGATTTCGGGCGCTACGGGACAAGTGTACGTGCCTGCTGCGAGCGGCAGCTTTGCGGTGGCTGTCACAGTCGGTTTTTGCACCGATACGTCTGCGTGCATCGATGCGATCGTGGTGGGTGTGATGCCACAAGGTCAGGCTGCGATCATCGGTTACCCCAATCCCAACGATGGCAGGTTCACCCTCGACTTTGGAAAGCAGGTCGATTGGGCAGACATTGTTGTGTATGACTGCGAGGGCAGGGTCGTGCATCAAAGCAATGTCGCAGGGCTGGCACAGACGACGCTCGATCTCCGCCACCTGAGCCCGGGCGTGTACGCAATCGTCGTCGCCAATGACCAGTGGAGAAAGGTGATCAAAATGGCTAAGTTCTGAGCTTGAGTCTGGCTTGCTGCTGAAAGGATGAACCGCAGAGAGCGCCCCGATCTCTGATCGGGACAGGCGCCGGTTCGCAGAGTCAAACATGGTGCTGAAAGGTGAAACCGCAAAGGGCGCAATGGTTCGCAAAGTCAAGCAAAAGCCCATCGCAACTCTCAACTCTCAACTCTCCACTCTCAACTCCCCAAAAAACTCTGAACTCTGATCTCTGAACTCTGAACTCAAACCTCATCGCTTCTCAGCCGTAATCGTGTACTGATAATCCAAGCTCGTGTAGTCCACGGTGAGTGTGCGAAACCCCGCGCTATCCAGCTCAGCACTGATCTCCTTGGCGTCCATCTTGTCCTCGGGGGCGGGGCCGACGGGAAGCGGTTCCTTTTTGAAGTCGATCACCACGAGCCGGCCGTCGGGCTTCAAGCCCTTCCAGACCTTGCTGAAGTAGGCGACACGGTTGCTGATGTAAGGGTAGGTGTTCACGATCAAGACGAGGTCTGCCTCTCCCGGTGCGAGCTTGGGGTCGTCGGCGGTGGTGAGGCGGGGCTCGATGTTGAGGCTGGCCTTGTCGGGTGTGTGGTCGAGGCGGCGACGGATGTAGTCCAGGAACTGCTGCTCGATGTCGATGGCGATGACCTTCTTGGCTTTGCGGGCAAGTGGCATGGAGAAATAGCCGGTGCCCGCGCCGATGTCGGCGACGACCTTGTCGCTCAGGTCGCCGAGGCGGCTGATGACCATCTGCGGCTTCTGCCAATTTTCGCGGTCGCCGCGGTCCAGATCCTCCAAGGCCTCAAAAGCGCTGTCGCTCTCGGTCGTGAGCTGCTGCTGGTCCACCGGCAATTGCAAGGAGTCCCCGTCGTAGTTCTGGTCTTGTGACCCGCTCGTGCAGCCAGCGGCCAAGACGAGGCACAACACCGACACGCAGGCCAAGCGGCGCAGGCCTGTGCGGCAATCCAAGCACCTTGCAATTCTTATCCAGCGCTGCTCATTCATCTTTGGGTTCCTTTTCCTTTTTTTCCTTGGGGGCCTTGGGCTCCTTCTCTGGTTTTTCCTTCGGAGCCTTGGGTTCCTTGGGTGCTTTTTCTTTTTGCTCCTTGGGTTCCTTGGGTGCCTTTTCTTTTTTGTCCTTGGGTTCCTTGGGAGCTTTTTCTTTTTGCTCCTTGGGTTCCTTGGGTGCTTTTTCTTTCGGACCCTTCGGCTCGTTGTCCTTGGGTTCCTTCCCT
>JANMIM010000646.1:0-16856 GCA_031375795.1 Bacteroidota bacterium | reverse complement strand
TTTCATCCTGCGGCATGCCTTGTGAAATGCGCTGTATAGCAATCCTGCTTCGTCGGCTCGCGACGTGATAGGATCGCCAATCGGCCTCGGTAATCGCAGCTCCTAGAAAAAGAACTGCTCGCTGATGATTTTGCCGTCTTTGACTTCGTAGACCGCGATTTCATCCATTTTCATGCGGCCTTGGCCTTTGATGGTCACGTCCATCCCCATCGCGCATGAGAAAAAATTGCCGGCCACGATCGGTGAGCCCGTGTAGCCCCCGTGCATCTCCTCGGTCATTTCGTTCCATGCCCTGCCTTTTTCGATGATCTTGTCGAGGCCCTGTACGGTCTGCCAAGGTGCATGGGCAGGCTCGATGCTCTTGGCTTCCTGGCTGAACAATTCGCCCAAAATCTGCTCAAATTGGCCCTTCTGAGCCAGTTCATTAAAGCGATCCGCTACTTCTTGAGTCGTCATTGTGATAAAATTTTTAGATAGATGATGCACAAATGTAGGCAAAAAATCGAAAATTCAATACATGAACATAAAATAAACACAAAAAATTAGCCAAATGCGTGAAAATTTTGATTCTTGGCGCAAGGAAATGGCTTGCCGTCCATCGCCTGTCGGCGATTTCGTGGCAAGCCATCGGTGGGAGCTTGTCGGCCCGGGGGCGCGATTCCTTTTGGACGCTTGGTACTACCGCTTGTTGCGCACGTCGTAGTTGGTGCTCTTGGTGGACTTTTGCATCAGGTTGCGGTCTGCCGCGCCCATCGTTTCCACGTTTTTGATCTGCGATTCGTAGCTTGAGTTGTTGTAATATTGCGACTGCAGCTCTGGGTTGTTTTCCAAGTATTTTGAATTGGATTGCAGGTAGGCGTCGTTTTCCCTGACCTTCTGCCGCGCCACTTCAAAATTGCCCGCATCGACCTGTTGCATGGCTTCCTCCAATCTTTCATTCGATTCATACAGCACCACCTGCGAATTCACGGACTTGGAGATGGATTGCCCGAAATCCTCGACACTCGTGGCTGCGCTCAAGTAGTCCATGGCTGCCACGCGATGGCCGACTTGCCGATCGACGATGGCATCGTCATACGTGAGCGTCGTGGCGATGCCGTATTTGGAGGCCTGTCCTTGCACCATGAACTTCAGCAAGACAGCCTTGGTTTCACCAGCGGCAATGTCCCTGAAATTCACCATGATGCGGTTGCCGGACTGCTCGTACTTGTGGCCAAAAACCTTGGTGAGCGTGAGGCCGGCAGGTAGGTCCACCGTGAGCATCGCATTTTGTGCCGCGATCGTCGTGAGGCCATTGAGTTCTTTTTTGAAGATACCAGAGATTTCTTGTGGCGTGCGAATGAAGTAATAATTTCCGCTGCCATATTCGGCAAGATGGGTCATCAAATTTTCATTGTAATCGAGCCCCAAACCAAAGGTGGAAATCGTGATGCCATTCTGGAGGTTCTCATTGCGCGCAATATTTTGCAAGGTATGGGGATCGGTGATGCCCTTGTTTGCAAGGCCGTCTGAGAGCAGCAACACGCGGTTCACATAGCCGCCGTGCAGGGTGGAGCGCACCTGCTGAAATCCCATTTGCATGCCGCCACCTAGGTTTGTGTTGCCATTTACTTGGATGGCCTCGATTTGGCGCTTGAGCAATTGCTTGTCTCCCACCTTGTTGGAGGTCGCCACGACCTGCACCTCATCGTCGTATTGCACGATCGAGACGTAGTCATTGGGCGACAACTGATCGATCACATATTGTGCGGCGAGCTTGGCATGGGCGAGTTTTTCACCAGCCATGGAGCCGCTACGGTCGATCACAAGCGAGATGTTGAGCGGTGCACGTGTGCTCCGCTCGACATCGATCGGGGCGGCTTTCGCCTCGACATAATAATACCCCGTGGTGCCGCTTTCATTCAGCATGAATTTTGAATGGTCGAATCCGGTCTTGAGCGTCAAGGCCGGCTGGTCTGCAACCTCATTGGTCATCGCCGCATATTGGACGGGAGCGCCGCCTTGGTCGTAGGTCCTGGAGGAGTCGGGCTTGCAAGCCATCGTGAGCAGGCCTGCAAGCAATGCGATCGTGATCGACAGCGTAAATCGTGTATGTTTTTTCATATTCTGGATTGTGTTTTTCAATGTGAATTTCCTCGAACGCCCCGGTTTGCCCCAACCATTTTTTAGGAGGGATCTCCCGAACGTTTGTCTGCAAGATGCCGCTCATGTACGTTTTGGTGTGTGGAGAATGTGAGAGCGAAAAATAATTTTGTAGTTCACTGGTAATGAGCGATAAAGGTTGATTCGGTGTTTGTTTTCCGGGCATTCACCTGCGGTGAATTGCCCTTGTGCGCGGTCGCCTTGGCGATGAAAACACATTCGCCTGCCGCCCAAAATTCTGTTCCCAACTCAGGCGAATTTTCATTAACTTTATTCCCAACCACGAGTGCTGCGTCATGAAATCGTCCTCGACCGTCGTCAAAATATTTGTGTTGGTCATGTCTTTGACCTTGGCAGGCTGCTTTGTGGCCTACCGCGCCGGCGCTTTCAAAGGCCGCAAGGATGGCGGCACGGCGAGCAACACCCCATCGGTCCCAGACGCAGCGCCGATGATGCCCAGCTCCAAATCCATGGAGCTGCCCGATCGCTCGCCAGAGGTGCCCGCCGAGGTGCAAGGCTCCGACGACGAAATGATGGGCAGCAGCAAGTCGGGCAAGATCTTTCGCGTGGACTCGCCCCGCAAGGCGATGCCCGAGCAGGACCCGTCCAACAACACCTTCATGGGCAGCTCCAAAAACGATGGTGTTTTTGAACCCAATGCTGTGCGGGACACGCAGCCACCCATCATGCACATAGAACCCGCAGGTTTCATCAACGGCAATCGATGGGGAAAATATCCCAAGCCACCCAAGCCGGTGCAGCAGGATACGCTCAAGCCCGTGCAGGTGGCGCCGAGCGACGATGACTTCATGGGCAGCAGCAAGTCGGCCCCGGTATTCAGCCCACCCGCCAAGATCGTCACGGTCAAACCGACCCCTCAGCCGCCCACGAACCCCGGCAACAACGCCAACAACCCTCCCAAATAATGGACTTCGCCGTTCAGTTGCCGGCGTGGATTGGTGATGCCCTCGGTTCGGTCGCGACGAGTTTTGGGCAAATTCCCTATTTCTTGCAAGCGGTGATCTTGGCCGGTGCCAGCCTCCTGTTTTTGGCACTCGTGTTTCGTCCCTTGGAGTTGGCCTTTCCCGGCAAGCCCGGGCAGCGTTTTTTTCGGCCGGGATGGTTCCTCGATTTTTGTTTTTTCATGGGGCAATATTTGCTGTGGAACGGCTTGATCGTCGGCGTCCTGGTGATGGCGCGGGACAAAATTGACTGGACTTTTCTTACGGGATTGCGCAGCCTTGTGCAAGCACAACCTTGGTGGCTGCAATTCCTGGAAGTGATCATTCTGAGCGACTTGCTCATCTATTGGGCCCATCGCTTGCAGCATCAGGTCGGTTTCCTCTGGCAATTTCACAAGGTACACCACAGCGCGGAGCACCTGGATTGGTTGGCGGCACATCGGGAGCACCCGCTCGACACGATTTACACGGTGGGACTCATCAATTTGCCCGCAATATTGTTGGGATTTCCATTGGGCACGATCGAGGGATTCATTGCGTTCAGGGGAATCTGGGCCATTTACATCCACTCCAATGTGCGCCTGCCCCTCGGGCCCTTGCGGTGGATTATTGGTGCGCCCGAGCTGCACCATTGGCACCACGACCTCGACCGCCGCGCAGGAAATTACGCCAACATTTCCCCGCTAATGGACCTGTTATTCGGCACCTATACCTGTCCCGACCACGAGCCTGAGCGCTTCGGCATCGACGAGCCCAGCTCCAAAAACTACATCGGTCAAATGCTCGAGCCGCTGGTGAAATGGCGCAGGCCCAAAGCCTCCCCCGATGCGCATATTGCAGACCCCCAAAACGAATCCCAAGCGGCACAATGAATCCGAGCGACGACCTGCATCAGCTCATTCACGCACGTTTTGCATCGCTTGCCTGTTGTAGGGCATCTACCAACCACCACATCCATCAGTCGCATGCACGCTCTACTTGCAAACATGCACTACCGACCCATCTGCCAGCGTATCGACGCGGCAAAATGAGAAGCTGTCGTTTTCCTGAATGTATGTGATCTTGTCGGGGGCGTGCTTGAGTTGGTAGATGTTTTTGAGTTCGAGGGTATCGCCATGCGCGTCCACGACCTTGGTTTCGTAGCGGTAGTGCACGCGGGTGCCCACGGGTGCGTGGTAGTAGACGATCCACGCCGCCTCTTCGCTCATGCCCACACAACCATTGGAGTAGGCCTTGCCGAGCGTTTTTGGATTGGTGGTGGGGTGCATGAGGGCACCGGGGCGCACGCCGTTGATGCTGGGCTCGATGAAGGGGATGCGCGGCAACTGCGTGAGCTTGCCGTCGTCGCGGTGGGTCGCATAATATTTGTGTCCATCCACAGGGTTCATGTACAAGGGATTGCGCTCGATGCGCACCACCTCGCCCTCGCCCACAGGCGTTCGCAGGCTCACGACACGCGTGGCCATCGAGAGAAATTTCTTTTCGTCACGCCCCACCCGCACGGGAAAACTATGCTTGACCACACCGTTTTCTATGATGCGCAATTTGAATTCGGGAATGTTCACATCGATCACTGTGTTGCCGAATTGTGCTTGCAGCAATGCAGCCGTCGAGTCGTTGGGCAACCATAGCGTGTCGCCCTTGCGCAGCATCACCTCTTCCTTTTGGTCGGCGATGAATTGGCCACGGGGCATGCGCAAATCATAATCATAACTTGCAAGCGTGTCGATGATCCATGGATTGTTGCGCACCACAATATGCTCGGTGAGGGCGTAGGGCACGAGGCTGTCGTAGCAGGTCACGAGGCTGTCCATGAATGAAAAATAGTTTTTCATCTGGATGTTTCGCGGCACGACGATGCCCAGCAGCGGCACGCCCACACGGCTCGAATCAAAGGGAACTGGCACAGCAAGGCTGTCCTGCTGTTCCGGCGCGGTGTTCTTGGCAGCGTTTCCGCAGCCGACCGCAAACAGCAGGATACCTATGCCGCCTAATATTGCAAGGAGTAAACGGTGGAGCTTATTGGGCACACCAGCCTCCATCCACGGCAAGCGAGTCGCCGGTTACAAATGAGGCACCGTCTGAGCACAGCCAAAGGACTGCGCTTGCGACCTCCTCGGGCAGACCCATGCGACCCACGGGCTCCATGTTTTCAAATTGTTTCTCGGCTTCCTTGTTCTTTCCCGTGAAGCGGTCGATCATCGGGGTCTTGATGACACCCGGGCAGACGGCGTTCACACGGATCTTGAGCTTGGAATATTCCAAGGCGGCGGTCTTGGTCAGGCCCAGCACACCGTGCTTGGAGGCCACGTAGGCGGGCAGGTTGGGGAAGCCGACGAGTCCGGCGATGGATGCGCAATTGACGATGGCGCCGCCGCCGACCTTGAGCATCTCGGGGATTTGGTATTTCATGCAGAGCCACACGCCCTTGAGGTTCACGCCGATGGTGCGGTCCCAATTTTCCTCGGTGCACATTTGCGTGGTGCCTCCGGCCCCCTCGATCCCGGCATTGTTGAAGGCATAATCCAGCCGCCCATATTTCGCCACGGTCTGCGCGACCAAGGCTTGGACGTCGGCGTCGCTGGAGACATCGCATTTCACAAATATTGCGCTGCCACCCGCCGCTGCGATCATGTCCATGGTTTCATTGTCCTCGATGCAATCAGCGACGACGACTTTTGCGCCCTCCACGGCAAAGGCAACTGCGGTGGCACGACCAATGCCAAATGAACCACCCGTGACGATGGCGACCTTGTCTTTGAATCTTTGTTCCATTTCTGTTTTCATTTTGGGAATAAGCAACGGTCACAAAGTTCAGGCATCACCGTTGGATTGTGATGGACGAAAGTCGTCTGTGGGCATGATATTTGTCAGGTTTGGTATGCGTGCTTTGGGGCAATGAGGCATGTGCGTGGGGCAGGCTGCCGCGTGTACCAAACGGCAAATCAATCCAACCTCGTGAGCAGCGACAGCGTGTCTACTCCGTCGGCAAAGTCGTCCAGGTCCGGGCATTGTGCCTGCCCCCAAGGCACGTAGCTGCGGCCCACGATGCATTGCAGCTCGGCTTGCACGGCCGAGACGAGGCCCCAGCGGTCGGCTTTTGTGTTGTATTCCACCACCTGCAACACGCCGATCTTTCCCGCCCGTATCGCCGGTGCGCGCTCGATCACCACATGGGTGCAAAGTGGTTCCGTCACGCCCAGCATCGCCTGCATGGCCCGCTCGTGACGCAAGACCTCCTGCCAGCAAGGGGCCAGGCCAGCCTGCGGGAAATTCTCCAGCGCATGCACCAAGCCCACCAAGTCATAGCCATGCGGCACCAGGATGCAAGCCACGCTCCGGCAGCCCATGCCGTGGTAGCGCAACACATCATCCGCCAATGCATTCAGTTCGGCCGCTGATTCATCCCCCTCCAAAATGGCAATCGAAAATCGGTTTTGGCGAATCAACATGGGCACGCCCGCAAAACCTGCAGCGATGTGCCGGGCGGTATTGTTGCTGCCCGTCGCAAGCAAGAAGTCGATGTCATGAGGCGCGAGCGCCTCCACCACGGTCACGCGCTCACGGATGGCGGCTGGCGAATGCGCGAGCAAATGCAGGAGCAGCACGCGGTCTTTGTGGCTCGGTTTCACGATCGCGTGGTGGCCGCTCAGCAGCACCATGAGGACATCGTGCAAGCCCACGAGCGCTAAGTTGCCCGCCAAGATGAGGCCCACGCGGCGCTCGGCCCTGGCCTCGGGGTAGGCGGCACGCAACGCCGAGAGTTGATCGCCCTCAAACCAGGGGAGGAGCGCTCGCAACGCCGACTCGACCATGGGGCGCGTGAACCATTCATTCTCAGCCAAAGCTTGCTCGGCGAGGTCGGGGCGGCCCAGCATGTCTTTGAAGATCGGCCCCCAAGCCTTGAGTGTGTCGGCGTGCATGGGGCAAATCTAGGAAATTGATCTTGAAAAGGAGTTCGAAGGCTGCAATTTGAGGCGTAGCGGGGGCAATGGAGGCGTGGGGGCTGAACGTTAAGAATCCTTATTTAGAATGAGTCCAAATAAAAATAATGATTACCTTTGCATCGGAAAGGGAAACAATCTTTTTCTGCGTTGGTTTAATGGACGGGTTGAGGTAAATTTGCAGCCCGAAAAAAAGAAGTAGCACTATGGCATTGATGATCACCGAAGAATGCATCAACTGCGGCGCCTGCGAACCAGAGTGCCCTAATACTGCAATCTACGAGCCCGGCGTGGAGTGGCGCTTTGCAGACGGCACCGGCCTGTCTGGGAGCATTGATTTTGGCGATGGCACCACCGTGGCCGCCGACAAGGCCCAAAAGCCCGTTTCTGACGAAATCTACTACATTGTCCCCGACAAGTGTACGGAGTGTACTGGCTTTCACGAGGAACCGCAGTGCGCTGCGGTATGCCCCGTGGATTGCTGCGTGCCCGATCCCGAGTACGCGGAGGACAAGGACGTGCTCCTGGAAAAGAAAAACTGGATGCACGTCTGACCGCGGTCGGATGAGCATGCTCCATCAAAACCCGCCAGCATGGTGGGTTTTTGCATTCTCTGCCAAGCTTGAGCGCGCTCTCGGCCATGCGGGGAGAACCGTTTGAGGATTACTATTTATAGATGTATCTTTGGCCATCCTGCACAAAAGGGAGCAGGACGCAAGAATCTTTCAAAAAGCGATGAAATCAGCACAATTTTCAAGGACAGGTATCATGGGTAGCTTGCTCGTAGCCTTGGTGGCGATCGGTGCGGCGACGTTCTCGGGTTGCACAGGCGGTGCAGGCGGCGACGGTGTCGCGATCAGCGGCACCTTGCAAAACTGCAACGCCGACTCGATCAGGCTGTTTGAGGTGCTTGGCGTGCGCATCAACCAGGTCGCTGCCGCCAAGGTGGAGACCAAGGACAATGTCGGCACGTTTCAGCTTTCATTCAAGCTGCCACGCACAGGTTTTTACCTTATCGGCGACGAGCCACGCAAGGCCATGAATGTCGTCTTGGCCAATGGCGAGGATGTGAAGCTCAGCGGCGACTATGCCAATGCGCAGACCTACAAGCTGGAAGGCGGGCAACTCCATGACCAATACACCTCGATGCAGCAGCGCGTGGTCAACCACGGGCAGGAATTGCAGGGATTGTACCAAAACCTTCAACTATTTGCCCAAAGCGACCCCATGCAATTGCAGCGCATCCAAGGAGACATCCAAAACCTGAACACCAAGCATTTTGCATGGTTGGATTCCCTCGAAACCAAAGGCGATTTCATGGGCAAGGTCGCCAAGATGTACAATTTCAAGCCGTTCATGTCTGACCCGAGCCACAGCAAATACCCCAGCGAGCTGGAGTATTTCAAGGAGGCCTTTTTCGCAAACTTGGATTTCAAGGACGAGGAAGTGGGCAACATGCCGCAGATGTATGACAAGGCCCGCGCATTTGCCAGCAACCTCACGGGTGCCAATCTCCCCAAGGAAGCCGCCAAGGCTGCGCTGGACGCCGTGCTGAACCGTGCCGAGGTAGGATCCTCCCCACACGAGAGCATCCTGCGCGGCTACGTCGCTGGCTTGGAGCAAACCAAGAACGATTTGTTCATCGACTACGGCAAGGCCTTCATTGCCCAGTACCCTAAGGACCAGCAATATGCAGCCTCGATCAACCAAGTGATTTCCCGCATGGAAAGCATGGCTTCAGGTTCCTTGGCCCCCGATTTCTCGGCGGCCACCCCAGACGGCGGCACCTTGAAACTGAGCGACTTCAAAGGCAAATATGTGATGATCGACTTCTGGGCCAGCTGGTGCAGGCCCTGCCGCGCCGAGAATCCCAATGTCGTGAAGGCCTACAACAAGTACCATGCCAAGGGCTTTGAGATCCTGGGCGTGAGCTTGGACCAGGAAAAGGGCAAATGGGAGGCAGCAATCGCCCAGGACGGTCTCCTTTGGAAGCACGTGAGCGACCTGCAAGGCTGGCAGAGCCAACCTGCGGCACTCTATGGCGTGAATTCGATTCCCGCCACGGTGCTCGTGGACACCGAAGGCAAGATCATCGCCCGCAACCTGCGTGGCCAGCAACTGGAAGATAAACTCAAGGAGATTTTTGGAAGCTGAGCCCGAGCCAGCTCCATTGACAGAATGGCAAAGACACGCATACTGATCGTCGACGACGAGGAAGACATCCTCGACCTGCTGGAGTACAACCTCGAGAAGGACGACTACAAGGTCTTGCGTGCGACCAACGGCGAGGAAGCCATCGAGATCGCCAAAAAGGAGAATCCCGACATGATCCTGCTCGACATCATGATGCCGCGCATCGATGGGGTCGAGACCTGCAGGCGCTTGCGGCAATTGCCCGAGGGGGCCCGGCCATTCATCATCTTCCTCACCGCCCGTGCAGAGGAGTATTCAGAGATTGCAGGCCTGGAGGCAGGGGCAGACGACTATCTGACCAAGCCCATCAAGCCCCGGCTGCTACTCACGCGCTTGCAAGCCATCATGCGGCGTGGCCGTCTGGGGCATGCCCCGGCAGAGGCTGCGGTGAATTCCCTCAAGATCGGCGACCTCGAAATCAACAAGGACGAGTACATCGTGTACCGCAAGGGCAAACCGATGAACCTGCCCAAGAAAGAATTTGAATTGTTGCTCTTCATGGCGTCGCAACCAGGCAAGGTCTTCAGCCGCGATGTGTTGCTGGAGCATGTATGGGGGGTGGATGTGCAGGTGGTCGATCGCACGATCGATGTCCACGTGCGCAAGCTGCGGGAGAAAATTGGCAAGAAGTGGATCAAAACCGTACAAGGAGTTGGCTACAAGTTTACCGCAAAAGTCTGAGCCTGTTGTCTTTGAACAGCGCTACCCCTCCGCCGTCATGGTGGGGCTATACACCTCGCTAGCGATCACCGGCATCTATGTGCTGGTGAGATTGGTCGGTGGGGCTTCCCGGCAATACTTGCTGCTGGAATTGCTGCTGATGTTTGGGGCGAGCATGCTCTCCATCGTGGGGGTGCTGCGCTTTTTCCTTTACCGCAGGCTCAAGGTTCTGGCCGCCGAGCGCTCCCGGGAAATCGAGGAGGAGATCCAGCGCCTCAAGGACATGGAGGCCTACCGCCGCGAGTTCCTCGGCGACGTGAGCCACGAGCTCAAGACACCGATCTTTGCGATCCAAGGATTCATCGAGACCCTGCTCGACGGTGCCTTGGAGGATCAGAAGGTCAATCGCAAATTCCTCCAAAAGGCCGGCAAGCATGCCGAGCGCCTCTCCAACCTGGTCTCAGACATCTTGGTGATCAGCCACATCGAGTCTGGTCAGCTGTCCATGAACTTTGAGAAATTTTGCATCTACGACCTCATCGCCGACCTCGTGGACAGCCTGTCTTATAAGTTTACCCGCAAGGGCCGCGACATCCACTATGAGATCATCGCCAATGGCTTGGAGCGCACCGTGGTGCTGGGCGACAAGCAGCGCATCGAGCAGGTGCTGCGCAACCTCATCGACAACGCCGTGAAGTATGGCGACCTCAAGGGTACGATCAAGCTGATATTGAAGCAGTTTCCCGACGGCAAGGTGCTGGTGCAGGTGCAGGACAATGGCCCGGGGATCGAGGAGGCACACATCGCCCGGCTATTTGAGCGATTCTACCGCGTGGACAAGAGCCGCTCGCGCAACCGCGGCGGCACGGGGCTGGGATTGGCCATCTGCAAGCACTTCATTGAGGCCCACAAGGAGCGTATCTGGGTGGACTCCATTGTGGGCCAGGGAGCTACCTTCCAATTTACCTTGAGCCGCGCACAGTGATCATCCAAGAAGACGATAGCACCCTGCGCATCGCCAACGAGGCGATCCCGATGGCCATCCTCAGAGGGCGGCCCAACCGCGTGCGCCTTTCCTTCAGCGACGACAACCGGCTGCACATCGAGACGAGCGACGGCAGGCTGGGCGACTTTGACCGGCAGTTTTTGCAGAGCAAGATCCAGTGGATCCTGCGTGGGTTCCGGGCCCGGCGCAACGGCGCGCAGCGCAAGCGGGAGCTGCTCGCAGACATCGAGCGCAACATCCTGCTCTTCGGCAATTCACACCCCGTGAAGTGGGAGCCCTCGCAGCGCACATTCTTCAAATTTGACCGCAGCGGCCCCTTTGAAGTCTATGCCCCTGAGAAATACCTGGTCAAGCACCGCCGTAAGGTCTTGTATTTCGCCATCCGCAAGTTTTCTGAGATGTACCTGGCCTCGCGGGTCGAGCATTGGGCGCAGGTCACCGGCCTCAGCTTCAACCATCTGCGTGTCAAGGACCTGAAAAGCAAATGGGGCAGTTGCAGCAGCCTGCGCAACATCAACCTCAACTGGCAGCTCGTCTTGCTGAGCGAGCACCTCATCGACTATGTGATCGTGCACGAGCTCATGCACCTGCGCGAGCTCAACCACAGCCCCCGGTTTTGGAACTGGGTCGGCAAATATTTCCCCGAGTACAAACGTGCGAAGGCACAATTGAAGGAAGAGCAATGGATGGTTGGGATTTTGAACTGAAGCCTTACGAGAAGAAGCGCGAGTTTGTGCGCTTCCAAGACATCATCTTGGAGGAGGACGAGCACATCATCGCCGTCAACAAACCCCATGGCATCAGCAGCCTGAGCGACCGTGAGTCTGAGCTCAACATGCTGGCCCTGGGCCGCACCTATTGCCCGTCGGTGCAACTCTGCCACCGCCTCGACAAGGAGACCACCGGCGCCCTGCTATTTGCCAAGACCCCCGAAGCCTACCGCGAGATCGCCATCAAGTTTGAGCACCGCGAGGTACTGAAACATTACCTGGCCTTGATCACCGGCAACCGCGACTTTGACGAGGAGCTCATCGACCTGCCGCTGGGGCAGAGCGGCAAGGGCAAGTCGCGTGTGGACTACAAAAACGGCAAGGAAAGCGCCACGGTCGTGACCACCGCCGAGAAATTCAGAGATTATACGCTCGTAGATTGCTTCCCGCTCACCGGGCGCATGCATCAGATCAGGGTGCACCTCGCCGCGCTCGGTTGCCCACTGGCGGGCGACGACACCTATGGCGGCAAAAACATCCTCCTGAGCGAACTCAAGCGCAAGTGGAAATTCAACCGTAAGGAAGACGAACCCACCGTGAACGACGGGATCATGCTGCACGCCCGCGGCCTGAGCCTCACGTTGTACGACAAGGATTACACGATCGTGGCCCCGATGCCCAAGAAGTTTGAGGCGGCATTGAAGATTTTGAGGCGGTACGGGAGCTAGCAAGCCACTCGATGTCCAGGTGCTTACGGTGACAATTCAACATAGGATTACGCGATCCTGAATTGGCTTGGTCCCTCGGGTGCCCTTTTTGGGGCGAGCAATAACGTCTCGACGTTCTTCCATCCCGTTCTCATGGGGCGGAACTAGCATCGGTATAGGCATATCCAGTTTGATGTAAGAATTCTGCAGTGATGTGAAAAAGAACTGTACCTCGTTATCTGTTACAACATCCAAGCTTTATTGCAAAATTAACCCCTACAAGCTCAAATCAATTCAAATTGGGAGCCCAACACAGGATAAAAATTGGATAGCATTTATCAAAGGCCTGAAGAACACGAAAGCACATTTGGATTTGTTAAACTTTATTTCTTACATTAGTGATGTTATCAATCGACAGAATTCATTGGCAATTGAGTCCTGCGACAGCGTGATACGCCTAGCTTGTGGGGACTTGAACGCTGGTGTTTCGATCAGCTTTAGGATTTAAAAGGATTTCTTAATTCAGTTTTCGTATGAAAAGTAAAAAACTAGCGCGTTTTTGCGTGCTCGGGCTTTTTGTGCTTTTAACTTCGGTGGGCCTGCGGGCACAGCAAGTCGAAAGTCACGTGAAGATCGTGCCGGTTCCCCAGCAGAACGGCTGGTATGACGTCCAATTCACCGACGGCACCAGCGAATACTCCCTCAAGGCATTGATGGCAGAAAAAGCCGACAAAAATGCCCTGATCAACCGACTCTATGTGGATGAGGTGCGCCATGTCGCCCGTATCGAAGTCATCGACAAGCAAAAGTCGTTGCAACAGGTACAGTTGGCGATCGAGAAAATCATGCCTGGCTACAAAGAAGCCCCTGCAAGACGGGCCGACGAAGCGATCAGATAGTCAACCTTTGCCTCCTCGGTATATGGGAAGCAACAGGAACGACGATCGCACCAATCCAATCTTAGAATTTTACAAAATCAATCAGTATGAAACCAATAAGATACTTTGCGATGGCGATGCTCATTGGAGCAGCAGGCTTTGGAACTGCCCAAGCCCAGTCGCCAAAGTCGCAGGGCAAGTCCGCCACGGCCAATGAGGCCTTGACACAGGTGAATTACGTGCAGCCACCGTCTGCGCCCACCTATGCCCCCGCGACTGAAAACAATGCCCAACCCGTCGTCTTTGATGCAGCATCATTGCCCAAGTGCAAAGTCGATTACATGCGGTCACATCCCGAGGAATTCACCTTCCGGCAAGATGGCAAGGTCGAAATGAAGGCTTCAGGTGCAGCTGCTATTACCGATGCGGTTGCGAAAAATGAAAGTCCAGAAGTGTATGATGTCGCGTCATTGTCCAACTCCAAGTTGGAATATATGCGTTCTCATCCTGAGGAATTCACATTTCGCACCGATGGCAAGGTGGAAGCAATCGCTTCCCAGCCCGCTGAGCCTACATACACAGTGGTCGTGGACAAGAATGCCGCCCCCGTCGTGTTTGACATCGCCTCGTTGCCCAAATCAAAGCTCGACTACATGCGTGCCCATCCAGCGGAATTCAAATTCCGTGACGATGGCAAGGTGGAAATGAAGGCCCTGACCGTACCAAATCCGGGATCCGGAAAGATCGATGTGGACGCCAAGCGTTGGGATGCAGCCTCGCCAGAAAAGAGGTCCTACATCCTTGCCCACCCTGAGCAATACAATTTGGTGAGGGGTTCTACGGATAAGTAACCATCAATTCGAAAATCAACATGAAAAAATATATCACAAAAAATAGTTCGGCACTCCGAACATCGGGGATGGGGCTCATGGCTTTCCTCCTTCTTTGTTTTGGGTTCTATGGGCAGTCGCTAGCGGTCAATATTCCGTCGACAGGTTCCAATTCCATTGCTTGTGGAGCTTCGCAGACACTGTGTACCCACTTCGGGTGCGGAGGAGGTTACTCCAACAGTGTGAGCGGATTCACGGTATTGACGGGTGGCGGAACGGCGACCATCAACGTCTCAGGATCCTATGCGACCGAGTCCGGTTGGGACTTTATCCGCATTTATGCAGGATCAGGTACTGGCGGTGCAGTGGTTTTTGGCCCTGTCTCGGGTTCGGGAACCATCAACTATACCGGTGCTCCTGGTCAGACATTGACGATCCAATTCACCTCCGATGGCAGTATCACTTCCACGGGATTGAATGCAAACGTCACGTATTCGGGTTCTTGCGGAGGCGCTGGCACCTTGATCCCTGCTTCAGGATCGAATACCGTGGCTTGTGGGACGAATACAACGCTCTGCTCACATGCAGGTTGTGGTGTGACTTACAGCAACTCCGTCAATGGTTTCACCGTTTTGACGGGCGGCGGCTCGGCTACGATCAACGTGGCAGGCACCTATAATACAGAGACCAATTTCGACTTCGTGCGCATCTACAACGGCGTTGGTACCGGCGGCACATTGCTGGCCACCTTTACGGGCTCTGGCACGATCAATTACACCGGCACCGCCGGCCAGACACTCACCGTCCAATTCTCATCCGACGGCAGCATCACCAACACGGGCCTCAACGCCAACGTGACCTATTCTGGGTCCTGCGGTGTTGTGCTGCCAACCGTCCTCGTGCCAGCGTCTGGCAACAACAGCGTCGCTTGCGGTACGAGTTCCTCCCTGTTTGACAATGGTGGATCAGGCGGAAACTATACCAACAACAATGATGGGTACACCGTGTTGAACAATAGTAATACAGGTGTGATTACACTCTCTGGAACATTTTCAGGAATTGAAACTTGCTGCGACCGACTCTGGATTTATGCCGGCGTCGGTACGGGCGGTACATTGTTGGCAAGCTACAACGGTACTGGCTCGATCGTGAACGTCGTGAGTGCCCCGGGTCAAGCAATTACGGTTCGGTTCTCATCTGATTTCTCTGTCGTAGGTGCGGGATTTGCATTGAATGCAGTGTATTCTGGCACCTGTGTTGCTCCGCTACCGAGTGTATTGGTTCCATTCAGTGGCTCCAACTCCATTGCTTGTGGTACCAACTCCTCGCTTTGCTCCCACGCAGGCTGCGGTGTGACCTATGCCAACAATGCGAATGGTTTCACGGTGCTGAATAGCCAAGGCACGGCAGTGGTTGCCATTGCTGGTACCTATGCTGTGGAATCTTGCTGCGACCGCATCAACATCTATAATGGTAGCGGCACAGGCGGCGCTTTGCTCGCGCAATTCGGCAGCCTGGGCAGCGGTGCCTTCAACTACACTGCAGCTCCGGGCCAGACAATCACAGTGCAGTTTACCTCCGACGTCAGCATCACGAACACTGGCTTTACCTCGACGGTGACCTACACGGGCTCCTGTGCGGTCCCCGTACCGACCATCAGTTCGTTCACGCCGACCAATGTTTGCCCTGGATCCACGGTGACCATCAATGGAGCCAACTTCAACGGGGCCACAGCGGTCTCTTTTGGAGGAGTTGCTGCTTCTAGCTTTACGGTTGTTTCAAACAGCCAAATTACGGCTGTCATCGGCTCAGGCAATTCGGGTTCGGTTTCGGTATCCACTCCGGGTGGAACCGCCACTTTGGGTGGTCTGACGGTATTGGCCCCAACGGTTGCCAATGCAGGACCTGATGCCAGCATTTGCGCCGGTCAAAGCACGACTTTGAGTGGAAGTGGAAATGGTTCATTTTCTTGGTCGCCCACACTCGGCTTGAGCAATCCAAACATTGCCAATCCAGTCGCTTCGCCCGGAACAAGCACCACGTATACCTTGACCACCTCAGGAACCTGCGGTACAGCAACCGACCAAGTGGTTGTCAATGTTACGCCCACACCGACGGTAAATGCTGGTGCTAATACCACAGTGTGCGCGAGGGGAAGCGTTCAATTGAATGCAACGGCGTCCAACTTCACTTCGGTGTCTTGGAGCCCAGCAATTGGTTTGAGCAATCCCAACTTTCTTAACCCGACGGCATCGCCTTCTTCAACGACGACCTATACCTTGACGGCTACCTCAGGTGGCGGTTCAGGTGGCGTCGATCAGTCATCTTTGACTTCGAATACCTACATGGCAGGCTTTGCCCAAGGTGATCTTGCGCAATCCTTCATTCCTACGCTGAATACCATGTGTGGCGCAAGTGTTTACCTTCAGCCCGGGGTTGGTTCAGGCACAGGTGACATCACCATCGGTCTGTACACCAATCTGCCTAACCTAGGCGGCACCTTGTTGCGTAGCGGTACGGCAACAGGAGTATTGCCTGGTGGAACGGCAACGGTAAGCTGGACTTCCGTAGGCGTGACTCCAGGTACGACCTATTACATGGTCTACACTTCGACGAACAGTTCATTGGGTTTGACAGGTAACACTGCCAATCCTTATCCAAACGGTCAGGTGTATGCAAATACGGGTTATAGTTCCTTTCCGGGCTTTGACTATACCTTTGAAACCTTCAGTTGCGGCGGTGGCATTGTTTGTACTGCAACCAGCCAAATAACGGTTACGGTGACAGCACCTCCTACCGTGAACGCAGGAGCCAATGCAACGAT
>JANMIM010000638.1:0-4742 GCA_031375795.1 Bacteroidota bacterium | reverse complement strand
CGTTTCGTCGGCGAATTCATTGCTTCCGACCGTGACCACTTTGTGCTCGCGACCAAATATTCGCTGCTGGACCGCAAGGGCGACCCCAATTTCAGCGGCAACCACCGCAAGAATATGATGCGTTCGATCGAGGAGAGCCTCAAGCGCCTCGGCACCGATCACATCGACCTGTTTTACCTTCACGCTTGGGATTTCTTGACGCCGGTCGAGGAAATATTGCGCGGCATCGACGACCTCGTGCGTGCTGGCAAGGTCCTCTATGCCGGCATCAGCGACACGCCCGCTTGGATCGTGTCGCAAGCCAACACCATCGCCGACTTGCGCGGCTGGACCCGCTTCAATGCCCTCCAAATCGAGCACAGCCTGCTGCAACGCACGGTCGAGCGCGACCTGCTGCCCATGGCCAAGGAACTCGATATTGCGGTGACCGCCTGGGCTGCCCTCGCAGGCGGCGCGCTCACAGGCAAGTATCTGGAAACCAACGACGAGGCCAAGCGACTCGCTGCCGGCAGCACCCGCCTCAACGACCGCAGCCGCGCGATCACACAGCTCGTCGTGCAGACGGCGCAGGCGATCGGCTGCTCGCCCGCGCAGGTGGCCCTCAACTGGGTGCGCCAGAAAAACCAAGTCGTGATCCCGATCATCGGCGCACGCAAAGCGAGCCAAATCGAGGACAGCCTCGGCTGCCTCCAATTTCCCCTGCCCGACGAGGCCATCGCACGCTTGAATGAGGTGAGCGCCATCGAAATGGGCTTTCCCCACGATTTCCTCGCGGGTCCCACGGTCAATGCAATCCTGTTCAGCGACCAAAAGGACATGATCGACAACCATCGGGCGGGAAAATAACGGCAGCGTCCATGGCGGAAACGACCTCCAAAATCATCCTCGTCACGGGCGGCAACCGTGGCATCGGATTGGAAATCTGCCGCCAACTTGCGGTCTTGGGGCACCATGTGATCCTGGGTAGCCGTGACCTCGACAAGGGATTGGCGGCCGCCAAATCCTTGCCGGGCAAAGTGGAGGTGCGGCAGCTGGACGTGGCCGAGGAGGCCTCGGTCACGGCATGCGTGCGTGCGCTCAGTCAGGAGCTGCCCCGCCTAGACGTGCTGATCAACAATGCGGGGGTACTCAGCAGTGCGGTCGGCACCGCCAAGGTGACGATGGCCGAGATGCACAGCGTCTTTGCCGCCAATTTCTTCGGGCCGATGTTGCTGTCCCAGCAACTGCTGCCGTTGCTGCGCAAGGGCACCGCACCGAGCATCATCAACCTGAGCAGTGAGATGGGCAAGCAGGCTTCGCTTGGCGGCGGATATGCGGCCTACCGGTTATCGAAATCCGCCTTGAATGCGCTCACGGTCTCGATGGCCCGCGAGCTGGGCAGTGAGGGCATCAAGGTCAATGCGATGTGCCCCGGCTGGGTTCGGACCGAGATGGGAGGGGCCTCTGCCCCACGGTCGGTGCAGCAAGGCGCCGATACGGCTGTGTGGTTGGCGACGACGGGGCAGGTTCCGACCGGGAAGCTGTTCAGTGACCGTGTGGAGACCAATTGGTGAGGGATTTCAGAATGCCGTCGCGGTGATCTGCCATTGCTCGTCCCAGCGTTGGTAGATGGCCTTGGAGAGCAGCAAGGGAGCCGGTGCCTCGTAAAAGGTCTCGCGCACCAATTCTTGCAGGTGCAAGATACCTAGCCGGTCGTCTTGACGGGCGACGAGCAGGATGTCGTGTGACGGTACCGCCGCAAAAAAATTGGTTCCCAATTGATCTTCCAGCCGTGTCCAGAGATTGCCCAGCAGCAAAAACGAAGCATCATATTTGCCCGGCGAGTTGATGCGAAATAGCCCATTCTCCAATTGCTGCAATTTGATGAACTCCCCATGCTGGTCGCGCAAGTTGAGGAATGCCTTGGAAATCAGGGCAATGTCGGTCCATTTGGGATCGTCCACGCGGTCGGTTTCGCGCAGCAGATGAAATGCGGCTTCGCCATCGAGCACAAAATTGAGCGCGATGTCCTCCATCATGTTCAGTTGCACGAGCGGCAAACTTGCAGCTCCGCTTGCACCCTGCATGTGTCGGCCTAGGTCCCGCTGATAGATGGCATGGCTGCGGTCGGCAACCAAGCGGGGAAAAAGCAATTCATCTTGTATCTCGACACGGTCCATGGACAATCGATTTTCTGCAAACATAGGCATTGCAGCGATAGGCCACGCGATCGATTTGCAAAGGAATGGTATCCGTTCGTCGGCCCACCCATCAATGCCGTTCGTCGGCCCACCCCAAAATGCTGGCGATGGCCGACGAACAGTGGTCGACGCCAGTCGCCCCAAGTCGCGCATTCCGAAAACCAGCCTATCGCACTTAATTCCGTTCGTCGGCCCCCAGCTTTGCTTTGGGGAGGGCCGACGAACGATATCGGCCCATCTCGATGAATCGGGATTTTGGGGAGGTCCAATGGACGGGTGGCATTGGCTCGTCGTTCAGCCAACATGCGACTGTGGTTCAGCCGATGGTCAGGACGCATTTCGGCCATTCCCTGGCCCCATTCAAATCTGCGTGGAGGGTCTCGTTTGGGCCTTGCGTGGCATCATGAATGCGTAATTCAGGCCGATCACATATTGCGTGTAGCTGTATTTGCCGACAGGAATGCGATCCAAAATATTGTACACCAAAAAGGCTGTTTCCAATTCCAGGCCCTTGTAAATCCGCCATCCAAATCCACCGCCGACCGACAAATAATCCAGCCCTTTTTGCTTGAAGGCATCGCCCTCGCTGCACGTGCAATAATTGCCTTTGTAATATCCGATTTCGGGATAGAATGCGACTTTTGGCTTGCCGAGGCGATATTGCGCATAGACGCCGGCCAGGCCGTAGCGGCCATTCGCGATGGTGCGTGATTGTGCCCAGATATTGAGGTAGTTGAATCCCAGATACAGGTTTTTGACGGGGGATATTGCGGCATTGATCGACCAGGTGTATTCGTTCAGGAAATTGTCCTCGGTGTCCCAGATATATGTGAGCGAAGTGCCGAGCACCAAGCGCTTGCGGTAGGCTGTGCTGTCCTTTTGCGCAAAGGCCAACACAGGGATCAGCAGGACAAGGAGCAGCATTGTTTTTTTCATGGTCGCTTGGAATGAAAGGGTAGCACAATGTCGATGCCTGCACGCACGTCCAGCAGGCTAGAAGGCATGTAGGAATTGGAAGGATAAAATTCCTTGCCCAGCGAGGCTTCAAAGAAAAAGCACTTCCAGAGGCGAATGTCGATGCCGAGCAAAATGCGCAGGTAGGACTCCGAAGTGGTGGGCATGCGTTGCTGACCGCCAGGGCTGAGCCGCCCATTGGTGAACCCACCGCCGAGTTCCAGAAACGGAAACAAGCACTGGGCAAACAAGCGCCTTTCGCCGTCGTCCATCCGCCGGAAGTTGCGCCCTCGGCCGAGGATGCGGAGCGGCTCATGGTTCACAAACGGCTCCCGCCATTTGGTCACGAGGTAGTAGCGGCCAAAGGCTCCCCATCCGAAGTAGTTTTGTTTGGGAATCACCGTGCCCCAGGTATTTGCGAACATCACTGTGCCGCCGATGCACAGGCGCTCTGTGAGCATGAAAGCAGCGCGGGGATCCCATTGCAACATGTTGGCGGTCTCCCATGGGCTGGTAAGCGATTGCCGGAAGCGAATGGTCGAACCTGCCGAGGCGCAGCCGAGCACGAGGCTATGCTTGGGAATGTAGGCATGGTAGGGCTGGCGAATGGTGTCCTTGGCTTTGGTAGGAGCGGGGCCGATGGTGGCCGGACTCAACAATGCGGGCTTTGGCTTGCGTGCATGCTGTGCACAGAGCGCCAAAGGAACCAAGAGCATCAAGATGGCGATTGACCTTTTGATCATGAGAAGGCAATTTAGCCAAAACCGCACAAAATGCAGGCCAAAATGCGCGGTCGGAAAGATCAAAATCATCGATTTCCAGAAGTGGTTGCAGAATCAGGCTTCCCAGCTTCGTGGGCATGTCAATGCAAAAAAAATGACTGTTGGTCGGCCCTTGCATCCCAGCCGTTCGTCGGCCCTCCCCAAAACGCTGGCTTGGGCCGCCGAACGGTGGTCGACGCCAGTCGCCCCATGTCGCGCATTCCAAAAAATAGCATCCCGCACGCATTTCCGTCCATCGGCCCACAGCTTTGTTTTGGGGAGGGCCAATGGACGGGAGGAATCCAGCGGTCAACGCCAGTCGCCCCGCGTCGCGCATTCCAAAAAACAGCCTCCTACACGCATTTCGGTGCCTTCGCACAATCGATTGACTGAAAATGGAAGCAATTACAATTGAAACACGTAAATTGCCTTGCTGTGCGTCATCGTGACACCCAGAATCCTACATTTGTTCGGTTTCTCGGGGGTATGGCCTATGCGTTCTGAAATTAGGCAGGTATTTGCTACATCTAAATTTGTCGGTAGGTTATGGTAAAAAGATTTACGCTTCGGTTCCTTGTTTTGTTCTTGCTTTTTGGTCTCGGCAGCGGGATGGCCCATGCAGCCTTGAGCGGCACCTATAGCATCAATTCTGGGGCTGCGGCCACGGCGAGCAACTATCTCACCGTGAGCGCAGCCATCAGTGACATGGTGCTGGGCACGCGTGCAGATGGCGGCCCCGTCAATGGTCCCGGCGTCTCGGGCCCAGTGGTCATTCGCATTGCGGCGGGCACGGGTCCCTACAACGAGCAGCTCACGATCGGGAGCATCCCCGGCGCCTCGGCCGTGA
>JANMIM010000577.1:0-3482 GCA_031375795.1 Bacteroidota bacterium | reverse complement strand
ACGATCAACGACTGGGGCGAGGGCTGCACGACCGACGACGTGGGCAACGTCTATCTGTCGGGGGAAACCTATTCCTCCAACGACATCGCGATGAATGGCCATCAAAACACCTATGGCGGCGGGGCCTCGGATGCCTATTTGGTCAAATTCAACAGCAACGGGCAACGTCAATGGGGCACGTTTTATGGCGGGGCAGCCGATGATTGGGGACTGGCTTGCGCCACCGATTTCAGTGGGAATGTGTACCTGACGGGTTACACCTATTCCAGTACTGGCATTGCCGCTGGCGGGCATCTGAACACGATCGGTCAGGCTGGAATCCCCAACGTTTACCTTGCGAAATTCAACGGGGCGGGAACACGACTTTGGGGTACGTACTATGGCATCGGGACAGGTTTGGGTCGTGGCGTCGCGACCGACAAGACCGGCAAGGTCTACATCTCTGGTGTCACGCAGGCCCTCAATGGCATCTCCTTCAATGGCCATCAAAACGTAAGTGGTGGCGTAAGTGAGGCCTTCTTGGCCAAATTTGACAGCAATGGCGTGCGCCAATGGGGCACTTACTATGGTGGCACAGGCGGCGACCAAGCCTATGGCTGCACGACCGATACCACCGGCAATGTGTACATGGCCGGATTCGCGACTTCGACCACCGGCATCGCCTTCAATGCCCACCAACCGGTGCTGGCTGGCGGCGAAGATGCTTTTTTGGTAAAATTCAACAGCAATGGCGTGCGGCAATGGGGCACATATTACGGCGGCACTGGCACCGATGACGGCTGGAATTGCCGCACCGACCGAAACAACAACGTCTATTTTTTGGGTTGGACGACCTCTAGCACAGGGATCGCCGCGGGAGGGCACCAAAATACGTTTGGAGGAACTTACGATGCATTCCTGGTGCAATTCGACAGCATGGGCGTTCGCAATTGGAGTACATACTACGGGGGTGCTTCGCTGGACAATGCACAAGGTTTGTCGACAGACGGGCTCGACAATGTCTACTTGGCTGGCTATACTGGCTCATCGAGTGCCATCTCATTCAATGGAATCCAAAATTCGTTTGCCGGCGGATATGACGCATTTGCCGTCAAGTTCAACCAACAGGGTCAGCGGCAGTGGGGCACATATTACGGTGCTGGGGATACCGACCTTTTCACCAGCATGAGCGTCGACCACCTATACAATGTATACCTGGGCGGATACACCAGTTCGACATCAGGCATCGCATCGGGAGGTCACCAGGTCATCTACGGTGGCGGCGGAAACGATGCGATGCTCGCGAAGTTGGGTTTGCCGTGCTCCCCATCTGCTAGCACCATCACCCAGACGGTTTGCGACAGCGCGGTGATCAACGCACAGACCTATTTCACCAGTGGCACCTACAACCAAGTCGTGCCCAATGTCGCCGGCTGCGACTCCGCGATCACCATCCAGCTCAGCGTCCTGCATTCCACTGCCCAATCGATCGCGCAGGCAGGTTGTGACACCGTCACCGTGAATGGTCAAGCCTACACCAGCTCGGGCACGTACCTGCAATCGCTCACCAACGCGGCGGGATGCGATTCCGTTTTGACGATCACGCTCACCGTCTTGAACTCCACCGTCGCGCAGATCACACAATCTGCTTGCGGCAGCTTTGTGCTCAACAATCAGACTTACACCAGCTCGGGGATCTACACACAATCGCTCAGCAACAATGCGGGTTGCGATTCCAGCATTGTCCTGGACCTCACGATCTACAACCTGAATGCAACGGTCACCGCTAGCGGCGGCACCCTCATGGCATCCCCGGCGCTGGCAAATTACCAGTGGGTGGATTGTGGCAATGGCAACGCGCCTGTGCCGGGCGCTACATCGCAGAGTTTCACGCCCACCCAGCCTGGCAGCTACGCGGTCATCGTGACCCTGGGACCCTGCGTTGACATCAGTGCGTGTGAGACCGTGGTAGGGGATGTCGGTTGCGATTTCTGTGACGGCGTGTCGGTGCATCCCAATCCCTTTACAGATCGGTTGGTGATCGAGTTGCCGTATCGCGTGGATTTATTGCAAATGCAGCTTTTTGATGCAATGGGCCGGTTGGTGGCATCCAGCAAGCTCCACGAATTGAAAAATGAATGGTTTTCACCGAGCCTTCCCCAGGGCGTCTACTTGCTACGCTTGTCGTCGGGACAGGGGCAACAGGTCTGGAAGCTGGTCAGGGAATAATTATTCGTCCTCGTCCAACGCCTCCATCAATCCAAAACGCTCGAGCTCGATCGGTTTGAATTTGCCAGAAGCCAAGATCAGTTTTCGGGCTTGATCAAGATCTGACTGCGACATTTTCCCAAGCACGACGGCGGGATTGGTACGTACCGCCTGCTGTAGGTCTCTCAATTCACGTGTGAAAATGTAATCGCAGCTCAGGAAGCTATCATGGTCCAGAAAATCTTCTCTCCCTGCAAGCGCCAACGGCAGTTGTGCTGCTCGAATCGAAGGATTTCGCTTGGCAAACTCAGTCAATTCAGAGTTGATCAATAACAGTGTTGCAAATTTTTTGTGTTCGCCGACGAGTGCCAACACCACTGATCGCTTGGTTTTGGATGCCTCTGCCAAATAAAACCGAAAGACCGTGCCGACCTCAATTGCCATCGTGATTGGAAGGAAAAAGATGGGTTTGTGAATCCTTCAGATCATTCAGATAAGTCACAATTTCCTCGCCACCACCTCCTGCGATGGCGATATCTTCCCAACGCATCGCGATTCCATTTTTGTGGGCCTGCGACCAAGCATAATCGTGGGTGATGCGGGTGCGTTGGTCAAAATCCAGTCCTTTGCACATATCGATGGCATAGTCTAGGCAATTTTGGTCGGAGCGGGAGAGGTATTTGAGGTCGGGAGCTTGCAATCCGATCAACTTGTTTTTGCCCTCCACCTTCAGTAAATCGGTGACAGGAATGCCGAAGTAAGTTGTGTGTGCTCCATCTTGACGCAATGCCTCCAACAGATAGTCCAATTCCGAAGGAACTGGACCGTAGGTCATGCGGATATAGGTATTTCCAGAGATTGGTTGACCAAATTCAACAATCGATCGCTTGTCTGCAATGTAAAATGTCTTGTGGACCAAATGCCAGTCCGCTACCCCGACCTTGTCCAAAATGTACAAGACGGCAGCCAACATGCTTTCACGATTGTATTTGAATATCGTCTCCATGGCTAAGGATTTGAACTCAAAGCTACGAAATGTTCAGTAGATTAGCAAGTGTTGGCCACTATTTTTAGGCATCAGCAATATGACGAAACAATTGCGCTCCAAATGGCTAGATCGGCGCCTCAATCCAATTCCCATCCCCAGCGATCAACTCGATGAGCCGATCGACAGCCTCGGCGGTCTTCACGCCTTTGTGGACCACGGTTTGGCCGCGGTAGAGGGCGATCTTGTCGGGTCCCACGCCGACGTAACCGTAGTCGGCGTCGGCCATCTCGCCGGGGCCGTTCACGAT
>JANMIM010000550.1:0-2915 GCA_031375795.1 Bacteroidota bacterium | reverse complement strand
TCCAAGGTCAGGGAGTCCATGCGCTTGAGGAGCGGGTCACGCAACATCGCCTCACGGTAGATCACCGCATCGATCCATGTGGGGCGCACCGGTCGCTCTTGGATACGCCACACAAAACCATCCAGCACATTTTCCTTGAAGAGCACCATGTGGATCGGGAAAAACTCTCCCTCCGGCTTGTCCTTGAACAAGATCTTGGTCGGCTTGTTGTCCTTGAATTGGAGAAACATGTCGCTGCACCGCGCCTTGTTCATGCCCATGTAGTTCTCCTTGTCGTCCTTGGTGTAATAGATGCTCTCGCTGTTGCCAAAGATCCACATCCTTCGCAACTCCTTGCCTTCCATCTTGGCGTGCAGGACCTTTCCTTTGATTTGATCGTAGCCCACGGTGTCCTCCCGCGTCACGATGAGCGGGTTGGAGGGGATCGACATCGAGTCGAGCACGCCATCCTTCATTTGCACCGTGATCGTGTCACCTGTAATTTGCGTTTGATCAGACCACAGGGCAGGGTTTTGGTAAAAAAACATCAATGAATCATCGTACCAATAGACCAGCGAGTCACAGACTCCCTGCATGTCCTTGGTGATGAAGTAACTGTTGTGATGGGCCATGAAAAACCGCTTGTCATCGGTCGTGTCTTTGTAGGTCGTGAGCGTATCAGCAAATAGGAACAAGGTGTCTGCGTCAAGCCGCTGGATCGCAAATGCGCTGTCGGTCACAAAAGTAGCTTCCGTCTTGGAGCGAAACTCACCATATTTCCCATACACGGTGAGGCTGCTGTCTTTTTGTTCCAGCCTGATCCGTCCCAGCGCCCTGCCCAGGTCACGCCCTTGGTCATACTCGATCGTGTCGGCAAATAGGGTGTAGGTCGTGTCGCCGATCGAGGCATTCTGATGCAAGAAGGTAAAATCCCTTTCGGTGTCGTAGTAGCCGTCCTCGGTGTACATGGCATTGACCGAGTCTCGCACCCACGTGGGCGCGAGGAAAAAGGCCACCTTGGTTTCGGTGTTGTAGCCGAGGGTATCGGTGGTCAGCGTGAACTTGGGATTGACCAACTTGACGTTTTCCTTGAAGTAGGCCATGTCTGACTTGGGGTAATAGTAGCCATTGCGACTCGTGAGCACATTGTCCTTGCTTGTGATTTCCCCGTTTTGCAGGTATTCCGAGTACTCCTCGGTGCGGTAATATGTGAGTCTTGGGGTCTTGAGCACGATTTTTTTGTCGGTGAGCACCACGTCGTCCCAGAAATCGATGATTTTTGTCTTGCCGTCAAAGGTGAGTCGGCGCGCCGTGATCGTGCGCCGCATCGAGTCTGGCAACTGCTCGTTGGTGACAATACGCACATTGGAGAATGCCTCGATGAAATTGCTGTCCAGGTATTGGTAGGCGCTGTCGCAGTAGAGCACGGCAGAGTCCTGTGACAACACCACGTCGCCGATGAGCTTGCGGATCTTGGTGCTGTCGGGCCCAAAGGAGGCAAAATGGAAGACATTGGAGGACCTGATGACGATCTGATTGCCATCTTGAGGCGGGGGAGGCAGGGGTGCAGTCGTCTGGGCGCTTGCCGTCGTGCAAAGCAAAAAAGCCGCAAGCAGGATGCCGAGGCTCAGTAGACTATTATATATGTGACGACACTGCATCAAAACGATCGCGGCCAAATTACGACAAAAGGCTGTGCCCCTCCAATTGCAAATCAAAAGTTCGGCGCCAAAAAATGGCCTTGAAGGGCCATGGACATGCAGAATCACCTTGAACCTGCTTATTATTGCATAGAAACCAGCAATTCTGATGCCAGATATCCCTCACCGAGTCTTGGATTTCATGCGCGAAGCCGAGATGCCCGCCCCTGGCAGCCGCGTCTTGGCAGCAGTGAGCGGGGGGGCAGACTCCGTCGCGATGCTGCTCTTGTTGCAGCAACTTGGCTTTGTGGTCACCGTGGCCCATTGCAACTTTGGCTTGCGACCCGAGGCAATCGGGGAGGAGCAGTGGGTGGAAGCCTTGTGTCGCCGGCTCGGGATCCGATGCCAGGTCAGGCGATTTGGTGCGCCGGATTTTGAGCCGTACAAAGGGGAGGGGACGCAGCAGGCGGCCCGCAAGCTGCGGTATTCGTTTTTTGAGGAATCGATGGCCACGCTGCAAATCCCCTTTTGCGCCACGGCACATCAGGCAGACGATCAGTTGGAGACGCAGGTGCTCTCATTTTTCAGGGGAAACGGCATGCAATTGCTGCACGGGATTCCGGCTCTTCGCGCTCCGTATTTCAGGCCACTGCTTCCGTTCACCAAGGCAGAGTTGATGGCCTGGCTGCGCAGCCAAGGCCAGGATTGGTGCCACGACGGCTCCAACGACGAGGACGACTACCAGCGCAACGTGGTTCGCAACCGCTTGTTCCCCGTTTTGCGACTGCTCAATCCCAGCTTCGACAGCAGATTTGCACGGCAGGCCGAGCGCTATGCAGCGCAGCAGGACTGGATGCAAAGTCAATTTGTTCCCCATTTGCCAGCGATCGTGCAGGTCCAACCCGATCAGACCATTTTTCATCTGGATGTCTGCCATGCTGCGATGGGCCCGACCGGCTATCTATTATATATAGACTGGTGGCTTGGGGAAATGGGATTCACTGCCACCCAAATCGACGAAATCCAAAAGCTGGTCGGAGGCCAGGTGGGGGCTACCCTCCAGGTCGGCGAGCAGCAGGTCCTGCGTGACCGCGATTGTCTGCGCATTCGTTCGACACCCACCGGCCAGCCGTTGCAGCCGATGCGATTGGACTTGGATTTTGAAACCTCGTCAGAGATTCGATTCGGCAGGGAGCGCATCGGGCTTTGCTGCAGCGCGCCGCCGTCTCGTTTTGGGGATGGAACGGGCATGGAAACGCATTGGATCGATCTGGCCAAACTCTCACCGCCGGTCAC
>JANMIM010000511.1:0-1629 GCA_031375795.1 Bacteroidota bacterium | reverse complement strand
CCCCACCAGTGCATTGAGCAAGGTGGACTTGCCTGCGTTGGGCTTGCCGATGATGCTTACAAAGCCTGATTTGAACACTTTTTCACTCACAGGGCGCAAAGGTACGCAGATTGCGGGGAAATAGCTTGCTCAATCGGCATGAAGCGAGGTCCATCGCATGAAAGACCGCCCTCAGCAGGAAGCAAATACGACTGCCAAGCAATCGAATGCCTACCCGCGCATCTGAGCGTATGTGGGATAGCCGGGCTCCATGGGCGAATAGATCACAAACAATTTGGCGTCTTCGAGCACCTCGACCTCCAAGCTTGCAGCTCCCGAGGCTACGATGAAATCATCGGTTTCGGATGTCTTTCCATCGATTTTCAACTTCCCCGACAGCAGATAGCCCGACAGCACCTCCATGTGGCCGATCGGGATGGCGTGCACGCCTTGGGGGATGCGCAACTCCTCGATGCGCACGCCGGGGGTGTCCATGTGCAGGGGCGAGCCCTCGCCCTTGTAAGTCTTCACGACCATGCCCTCCCTGGGTGTCAATGAAAATGTCTCGGAGGCGTAGTCGTCGTAGCTCGCCGGCTTACCCAGCGTCACATGGAGGTTGGGATCCATCCAAATCTGGAAAATCGCGGCGTTTCCCATCAAGCGCTCCGAATGCGAGATGCCGCTGCCGGCCCGTATGATCTGCACATCGCCCGCTGCCAGCTTGCGCCAGCTGCGCAGTTGCGTGTCATAGTGCTCGATGTCGCCGCGCAAAACGAATGACATGATCTCAAAACCCTTGTGCGGATGCAGCCCGATCGTACTCTCAGCACCGGGCGTCCAAGCATGTGCCCAGTAAAAGAGGTTGGAATAGGGCCGCCCCTTGCCGCCTTCTCCTGGAAAACCGATGGGCTTGTTTTCCAAAATCGCACCACCGTTAAAGTTTCCCTGGCCTTGGTCTGCCTTTTTGATGATCTCCAGATGCATGATAAATCCTTGGTTTACGACTCTTAAAACCGAGCTGCGCTTACTTTGTTTCCCCCCAATGCAGAATCCAAGCACCTGCCCAGCTTCCATCCAGCCAATCCATCACCTGCCTAGAAAAAGCCAATTTGAGCATTCAAGTGTGTCGGCCACAAGGGAATCGAGTCCATGACAAATCCCGATGACGGAAGATGCAAGCTGTCAAGGGCTTAGCCAAAGAAAACAAAAACGCAAGATGATGGAATTGTAATCGGAATTCCATATCTTCGTAACCTACTGGAAAAGCTCCTCAATTCCAGCGTTGAAAAAATTGGGTTGAAAACGGTTATTTTAATTGGTATCTCGATGAAGCACAGAATTATACTCCCTGCGGTTATTGCTATTGCTTTGACAATGATCGCCCCGGCCATGTGGGCTCAAAACGTGGGCATCGGAACGGCGGCTCCGCTTGAGAGGCTCCACGTGAATGGAGGAAGCGTGCGCGTGAGCGCCCTTTCGGGTGTGGGAACGCGGATGGTGGGTGCCGACGCAAACGGCACCCTCTTGAACATTGCCGCTGGCACCAACGGTCAAGTGCTGACCCAAACGGTGGGCGGTCCAGCATGGCAAAACGCCGGAGGCGGTTGGCTCACAACTGGGAATGCAGGTACTTTGCCCGCCACCAATTTC
>JANMIM010000509.1:0-3804 GCA_031375795.1 Bacteroidota bacterium | reverse complement strand
AGCAGGCCACGGCACCACCGCCCACGAAGTTCATCGGGTTGCGGTTCGAGTGGCCTTGGCCCTTGGTAAACCATCCCCCGGCCTCGCTGTAGCGCTCCGTCTCGAAGCAGGCCAATCCCATCAGGTATTCGACCTTGTCGTTTTTGGGGTCCTGTGCGAGCATCTTGTTGCCCATCGCAATTGCGTCGGCATATTTGCCGATGTCGATGAGGCGCTTGATCTCTGCCTCGGTCTGCGCCATCAACGCAGACTGTCCAGCAATCAGGACAAGTGCCAAGGCCAGAAAGGCTTTTTTGATCTTTGCTGAGATATCCATGGTGTGTGAAAATTTCATGCGAATATAGCTGTAAAACGTAATTCCCTTATTTCTAATCCTCTTTTTCTGGAAGAACAATGAGTCGTGGCGGCATAAACTCCGGCACGAGGCCGGCCTTGAGGAAGATTCGCTGCCCGAGCTCTCCTGCGACATACACTACAAAGCCCGTGCCGAGTCCCACGAAGTGCTCGCGGCTCACGGCATAGATCGGTCGGCTCAGCGGGTAGCGGCCCAGGGCGATCTCATTTTGGTAGGGGCGAATGAAGTAGCCTTTCACGTCGCTCGTGTCGGTCGCGTCCAGGCGGGTGAGCTGCACCTTTTCCAGGCGCTCACGCACCTTGGGGTCGTCGCGGTCAGAGACGAGGCAGTAGCCGATGAAGCCGATGGCGTTTTTGCTCTTGGAGACGTAGTCGATCACCTTTTCCTGGTCATTGGCCTGGAATGCATTGGAGGGGAGCTGCTGCCCTGATTTCAGGAATTGCTCCTGCACCATGCGCACCGTGCTCGAGCGCGGCGCGTCAAAGACGATGTTCACGGTATCGTCGCTGCTGCCGCCTATGTCGCGCCAGGTCTTGGCCTCGCCCCGCATCAACCGGCCGAGCTGCTCCATCGTGATGCTGTCTTGCGGATTCTCGGGATGCATGATCACCACCACCGCATCACGGCCGATGAGCGTAGCCGTCGGGCGAATCTGGTCCTTCTTGATCGTGGCGATCTCACCCTGCCGCAGCTCGCGGCTGATCAGGATCATGCGCATCGAGTCGGCCAGCAAGTAGTCGATCAGTTGGCCCTCGGTGGCGTAGGTCGGGTGCAGGATGCCCTTGGGATTGTCTTGCATGAAGGCCTCGACCACTTGCTTGAGCACCGGCTCCATCGTGACATCGATCCCGATCGAGATTTCCCCGATCGTCGTCGTCTCATCGGTATTGGAGGTGCCCGAGGCAGGATCGCTCTTGTGCTTGCGCGGCGGTTCGCAGCCCCACATGGCCACGACCATCAGCATCACCACCAGAGGGCAGATGCTGAATGTTCCTATCGTTTTCTGTGCGGCATTCTTCATTCCTTGAAAACTCTACGAAGGTAAGCCAATAAAAAGTATTTATCCATTGACAAAAGGTGCGAGGTCTTGGAGGAAATTGATTAATCGGTCAAAGGAAAAAATCCCGAACCACACCAATGGAATGGTCAAAAGCACCAAAATAGCTGGCATCAAACCACGAAATGGAGGCCATGATTTGATCACAGGATTGCCAAAGACCATCGTGCTCGCCACCCGCAAATAATAGAACAGCGAGACGACCGTATTGAGCAGGACGACGATCAGCAAGACCACGATCAGTGGCTGCACATCGGTCTGGAATTCCGAGAAACCCGCCAAGAACAAACGCAGCTTGGCGATGAATCCTGCGGTTGGGGGCAGGCCCGTGAGCGAGATCATGCTCACGGTCGCCACAGCCGCGACCATCGGCAGGCTGCCCGCCAGCCCCTTCATTTCCTTGATGCTCACGATACCCGCCGTCTCCTCCAGCCAGCCTGCCAGCAAGAAGGCCGTCATGTTCATGAAGAGGTACACGGTGAGGTAAAACATCACCACCGCAAAGCCATCTGCCTGCACCATGATCACCCCCGCGAGCAGGTAGCCCGCCTGCGCGATCGAGCTGTAGGCGAGCATGCGCCTGAAGTGGTCTTGGCGCAAGGCCGCGAGGTTGCCCAGCAGCATGCTCCCGATGGCCATGATCGCCAGGATCCAGCAGACATTGCGCAGGATGTCTGGCATGCCCTCGCCCACCGCACCGAGGCCATGCCGCAGCATGGCCACAAAGCGGATGAGCATCGCAAATCCTGCGACCTTGGGTGCCACGGCCAGAAACGACGCCACGGGATGTGGCGCCCCCTCCATCACGTCGGGCATCCAGAAGTGAAAAGGCAGGGCACCCACCTTGAAGGCAAATCCACCCAAGACCAAGGCCATCATGACCGTGACCGGCCATAGACCAGCAGCCTGCAATCCGTCACCAAAGGCCACCGACTGCGGGTCGAGGGTGCCCGTGAATCCATACAGCCATGAGATGCCATAGAGCATGAGCCCGGAGGCAAAACAGCCGTAGAGCACATATTTCAGCGCCGCCTCGGCTCCTTTTTGTTTCATGCGCGCGTAGGCCGTGAGCGCGTATGCGGGCAGCGACACCATCTCCATCGCCACATACATCATGAGCAGGTTGCGGGCCATGGTCATGAACATCATGCCCACCGTGATGCCCAGCACCACCAGGTAATATTCGCCCATGCCCTTGCTGTGGATGCGCAACTTCACGCTTTGCATCGCTGCGATCACCGCCAGCAAGCTGCAAAAGCCGATCAGCAATTTCATATAGGCAGCATAGCGGTCCACCTGCACCATGTGGAGGAAACCATTGTCGGTGGGCGTGCCCGGCGGCCACCACAGCAGGTCGGCGGCGAGGTACACCACCAGGCTTCCCAATGCCACGGCCGGCACCACGCGTATTTGCCGCTTGCCGACAGCAATCTCCAGCACGATCGCCAGCAGGAATCCCGCGATCAAGAGGAGCTCGGGCAGTATGCCGCCCACGCTCGCCTGCAGCAAATCCAGAATCGGCGTGTTGTATATGTTCTCAGGCCCCATCTCAGTAGAATGCAGCAAATAGGGTCGTGTAGCCAGATGCAGCCGTCTCCATGAACTGAAGCAGCAGGCCGGGGAAAATTCCCAACACGACCGTGAGCACGACGAGCGGGATGAATACCAAGGTTTCCTTGTTGCTCAAGTCCACGATCGCGGCCTTGTCGCCGGTACCCGTGTAGCTGAATTCGCCAAAGAACATCTGCCTGAAGGTGCGCAGGAAATACACTGCGGCAAACACGATCCCCAACACAGACAAGAAAGGTATCCAGGCCGGCAGTCCATGGGCGGTGCCCTTGAAACTGCCTAGGAATACCAGCATTTCCGAGACAAAGCCATTCAAGCCCGGCAGGCCCATCGACGCAAAGAAGGTGATGAGCACAAAAACCGTGTACCTGGGCATCTGAGTCCAGAGGCCCGTGTAGTGCGTGATCACTCGGTCGTGGGTGCGGTCGCTCAGTACGCCGGCGATCAAAAACAAGGCTGCCGACAAGATGCCATGGTTGAACATCTGAAGCACTGCCCCGTTCATCCCGGCTGCGTCCAGGCTTGCGATCCCCAGCACCACAAAACCCATGTGGGAGATCGAACTGTAGGCGATCATGGCCTTGAGGTCCTTTTGTGACATCGCCACGAGCGCGCCATACAGGATCGAGACCATGCCCATGAGCGCAACCCAAAAGGTATGGTTCACGCCCGCATCGGGAAAGAGGCCATAGCAGATGCGGATGATGCCGTAGCCGCCGACCTTGAGCAGCACCGCCGCCAAGATCACCGAGATCGGCGTGCTCGCCTCCACGTGCGCGTCGGGCAGCCAGGTGTGCACGGGCACCGCGGGAACCTTGATCGC
>JANMIM010000498.1:0-3833 GCA_031375795.1 Bacteroidota bacterium | reverse complement strand
CGGCTCATGAAAAAGCCTGCAATTTTTTGTTTTTGCAGGCTTTTTTGTGAGGGGAATCGCCCTGATTTGCTAAGATATTATGCTTTGAACTTCATGCATCGAAACCGATCGAACCCTTGATTGTTTCCCAGTCTTCGAAATCTGTCTCTTTGGATTCGGCTACGAGTCGCACGATTTCTTGTTGATGTTCAACGGGAATTTCAAAATGATCTTGTAGGTATTCCAAAAAACCAAGTTTTCCCATCATCTCCATGAAGTATTGGTACTTCTGGTCAGGAATCGCAAACAATACTTCTTTCATCTTTCATCCATCATTTTACTCAAATATACGGAATTGACTCAAAAGTAGGTAGGAGGCATGAAAAGTCGAGATCGTCAGAACGGAAAGAAATCCCCGCCGCCGCCACCATTGTTCACGGGTGCGTCCTCGTTGATGCGGCTCTGCCTTGTGATCGTGCCTGAGTTGCCGGCGCCGTAGCCTTGCTGGGCGAGGCTTTGCTCGGTGGCGTAGTCGTCGAGGTCGGCAAATTTGGCGAATTTCTTGATGAATTGCAGTTTCACGTCGCCGACCGGGCCGCTACGTTGCTTGGCGATGATCACCTCGCAGACGTTTGCTGTGGAGCTGCCGTCCTCGTAGGTGGTGAGGCCATAATATTCGGGACGGTAGAGGAACATGACCATGTCGGCGTCTTGCTCGATGGATCCCGATTCACGCAAGTCACTCAACATGGGCTTTTTGTCGCCGCCACGTGTCTCCACGGCGCGGCTCAGCTGGGAGAGGGCGATGATCGGGATGCTCAATTCCTTGGCGAGTTCCTTGAGGGACCGCGAGATGCCGGCGATCTCCTGCTCGCGGTTGCCGCCCGACTTCACGTTGCCGGTCATGAGCTGTAGGTAGTCGATGATGATCATGCCGATGTTTTTCTCGGCCTTGAGCCGGCGCCCCTTGGCGCGGAGGTCCATGATGGAGAGCGCGGGGGTGTCGTCTATATATAATGGTGCCTTGCTGAGCGCGCCGATGCGGCTGGTGAGCTGCTCCCACTCGTAGCGCTCGAGTCGGCCGGTACGCACCTTTTGGGCATCGACCTCGGCCTCGGCGCAGAGAAGGCGCTGCACGAGCTGGGGCGCGTCCATTTCCAAGGAGAAAAATGCGGTGGGTGTGCCGAAACGCACGGCGGCGTTGCGGGCCATGGACAGCGTAAAGGCCGTCTTGCCCATGGCGGGACGTGCTGCGATGATGACGAGGTCGGCTGGGTGGAAGCCCGAGGTCATCTGGTCGAGGAGGCTGAAGCCGGTGGCCACGCCTGTGACGCCGCCCTCGGTGCCTTGCACGGCCTCGAGTTTCTTGAGGGTCGTGACCACGAGGTCGCTCATGGCCATGTAGTTGCGGCGCAGGTTGGTCTCCGAGAGGGAAAACAGGTCTTGCTCGGTGCGGTCCAGCAAGTCGAAGACGTCTGTGGTCTCGTCAAAGGCCGAGTTCACGACGCCGTCGCCGATCTTGATGAGCTCGCGCATGAGGTACTTCTGGGCGATCACGCGGGCATGGTACTCGATGTTGGCTGCCGAGGCTACCTTGCTGGTGAGCTCGGTGAGATAGTACACACCGCCGGCGGCCTCGAGCATGCCGCTCTGGCTCAGGTGGTTCTTGACGGTGAGCAGGTCGATCGGCTCTGAGTTCTGGAACAGCTGGTTCACCGATTCATAGATCACCTTGTTGCTTTCCTTGTAAAACATCTCGGGCCTCACGACGTCCACGATCTTGTTGAGGGCGTCTTTTTCCAGCAACAGGGCGCCCAAGACGGCTTGCTCCATCTCCATGGCCTGGGGTGGAATGCGTCCGGAACGCAGGGCTTGTGGCACAAGGTTCTTGTTTTTGCGAGACAAAAAGTCAGCAGATGGCGCGTAGTGCACGCCTTCTGGGGTATATTGGTCACTCATAGGAGTCGATGTTGGGGTTCGGTTGGGGAACCCAGTTTTCAAAATTAAGGAGAAGTTTCAATTCCGTATTTTCCACATTTCGCCCCCTCCAATGTGCGCAAGTTTTTAAGTCGCTCAGTATGAATCTACGACGAAAAATGGAGCCATGTGCCTAGGAGAATGTCCACATGGTGTGAATAAATGAAGTGGCTTAGGACGGAATTGGAGGGGGTTTTGAATGTGGGATGTGAACAAAAAAAGATTGGCTGCAAAAGGCTGGGATTTGCTGTAGGGGCAAATGAAAAAAAGTTGCATAAGGCCTTGGATTTGTGTCGCCTACCGTCGTTTCACGCAAATAGCGGTTGGCAATGTGGGGGAATAGTCTTAACTTCAATCCATTACACTTCTACAAAATAGTCGAGATGAAGGGCTTGGTGAACCGGGTGACGTGCTGGCTGGGGATTTGGGGATGGATCGCGATGGTCGCCGGGGCATCGTCTTGCAAAAAAGTAGACAGTGACCCGCCTGCCGTCGCGCTGTCGTTGCCGGTCGATGCCTTTTCTGTGCAGGGCAACAGCGAGTTTGAGATCGCTGGCGTGGCGAGTGACAATGAGGGCCTGGCCACGATCACGGCCACGTTGTATGAAACGGCGACAGAGGTGGTGGTGCAATCCACGTCGATCACGGCCACTGGACTCAGCAAGCGCTTCAGCTTCATGATGCCTGCCGGAGACCGGTACACGACCACCGGCCAATACACGCTGCGGGTCACGGCCGCCGATGCCGCTCAAAACCTTGGTACGGCGCTCACTCAAATCAATGTCCAGGAGCTGCCTCTGCTATACCGGGGTGCCGTCTGGGCTGGCGACCTAGGAGCTCAATCGTATGCGGTCCACGGGCTGGACACGGCAGGCACGGTGGCGCCCGGGCCGAGCGGGGTCAGCAACGTGGCTGGCTTGCTGGTCGACAACCGCAACGAGCAATTGGTGGCGGTGCAGTCGACGCCCGGATGGATCAGGGCCTGGGACTTGGAGGGCTTTGCGCCCTTGTTTCAGCTGGACCTGCCACAGGGGACAGGCTCGGAGACGTTCACGGGCCTGAGCATGAACAAGGGCAAGTATTACTGTTCGCTCCGGGTGCCGGCCTTTCTGCGCAGCTACCGGTTTGACGGGTCGCCTGTCAACGATTTTGAGCAGGCATTGCATCCTGGGACGGCGGTCTTGGCGATGGACGACCGCATCTACATGGGCCTGCAGGGCGTGGTGGGCTCACCGACCAAGCTCGACGCCTACGACGCGACGGGAGCCAACTTGCTGGCTACGCAATTGATGGACTGGCCGGCAGCGCAGATCTTGGAGCTGAACGACGGTCAGTTGTTGGTCTGCGGCAACCTGGCGGGGGAGGGGAGGCTGATGGTGCTGGACCGCATGGCGGTCACGACGGAGCGCGAGGTCACGCTGGGCAGCGCGTTCATCGGGGCTGCGACCGCCAATGGTCGCGCCTGGGTACTGAGTGACCAGGGTGTGCAGGAGTTTTTTCCTGACAATGGGAACTTGTCGGGCTTGCTGGTGACCGGCAGCTACACGGCGATCGCGGTCGATGCCACGCTCAACCGCCTCTTCCTCGGCGGCAACGGCGTGGTGGAGGTACACGGCGGAGCAGGCAACCTGCTCGCGGCCATCAACGGCACCTACGGTCAGGTGCAGTTCATTGACATCCGCTACAACAAGTAGCGGTCGTTTATTTTCCCGCATTCATCGAATCGAGCGAGGCTGGATCGCGTAGGTCGACTTGTTTCGCAATCGTGTAGGATCCAAGAGTACCTTCCAAGTCTGATTTTGCGCAGGAATGGTCTCGTAGGAAATGATTTTTGTGTGAAAACCGTGCCTTTTTTGTGATTGAATGTGAGAATGACG
>JANMIM010000291.1:0-5797 GCA_031375795.1 Bacteroidota bacterium | reverse complement strand
CGAATCCTCACCAAGTCCGATTCGCTGAAGATCCAGCCGACCTTCATATCCAAGCCGGGTGCCGCATACAGTGCTGGGGGCACCCCGATGTCACCCAAAAAGATCTCGCCCACCATGGCGCGCGCGCTGTCCTTGAGGATGCCCGCCTTGGGCAAGCCGAGCGCAAGTGTCGCGCTCGCACGCATGCAGGGCCGGCCGACCGCGCCCGTGTTCACGTCCACGCCCGCAGGGAGCTCCAAGGCAAGCACCGGGCTCAATTGCTTGTTGGCCCAATCGATCAGCTCGGCGATGCGACCTGCCGGATCGCCTTTCCAATTGAGGCCCATGAGTCCGTCCAAGATGAGATGACCGCCTTGGTTGGGCTGCTCGACGATCACAATGCCCTGGCGCTGAGCCCGCTCCAAATAGGGGCCGGGCAGTCCGTCATATTCCTCGATGGGATGGCTCAGCACCAGACGCACATTGGCACCCCACTGATGCAGCCGCCGCGCCGCCGACAGCACCGTGACGCCCTTGAATGCATTTCCCACCAAGACCACGATGCTTTTTCCGTCTGCGCGACCTTTCAGGAACTGCACGCGTGCTAGATGGGCCATGTGCCTGCCGCCCATTTCGATCGCCGCGAGGGGATCGACCAGGTACTCCTCGGCCAGCAGCCTGCTCACTTCCTGTGCCTGCGTGGAGCTGAGGGCAGGAACGGCAACTAGCGGTTTGGGCAGTTCTCGGAGCATGGGCTACTAGGTTAAAGCCGGTTGATTTGCGGTTGGTCGCTCATTTTCCTCTGCCCTCCACCATCACCAAAACGGTGTAAATCAAGATCTTGAGATCCAATTGCAGGGAAATGTTCTCGATGTACAGGATGTCGTAGGTCATGCGCTCCACCATTTCCTCGACGGTACTGGCATAGCCATATTTCACCTGGCCCCAAGAGGTGATCCCCGGACGCACGCGGTGTAGGTGGCGGTAGTGAGGGGCGGTTTTCACGATTTGGTCAATGAAAAACTGCCTTTCGGGGCGCGGACCCACGATGCTCATGTCGCCACGGAGTACGTTGGCAAACTGGGGAAATTCATCGAGTCGGGTCTTGCGCATGAAGCGGCCCACGCGTGTGATGCGCGGGTCGTTTTCGGTGCTCAAGGCCGGGCCAGCCGCCTCAGCGTCGACCCGCATCGTGCGAAACTTGATGATTTTGAAGGGCTTGCCGCCCTTGCCGATGCGATCCTGACGGTAGATGATGGGCCCCTTGGAATCCAAACGAATGATGATCGCCAGCAAGATGAAAAGTGGCATCAAGACGATGAGCGTCACGATGGACATGGTGATGTCAAATGCACGCTTAAAAAAGGCCTCGGCATTGGAGAGCAGCTTGGGGTTGATCTCGATGAGTGGGGAGCCCATGAGGTGCGTCGTGCGCACGCGGCCCACGAGGTAGTCATAGATGGCGGGCACGATCTTGATGCGCGCGTTGGTATTCTCCAGCCGATCCACGACATCCACGATTTTTTCCTTGTCGTCTTGGTCCAAGGCGATGATCACCTCCTCGATGCGGCGCCCATTGATCACCTCGTCGATGCGGCCGATGTCACCAAAATTCTTGAGCTTGCCCAGCAGCAGGTTTTCGGCCTTGTCGCTCAGTGAGACGTAACCCAATAGGTTGAATCCCAGTGATCTGCGTCGGCCTTCCAAGTCATTGTAGAGCTTGAGGGCAGCTGGGCCACAGCCGATGATGATCGTCGGGAAGCCGATCTTGCGATGCCGCAGGCGCAGATTGGTATTGGTGGAGATGATGAAATGGATGACCGCCACAACCGAAAACTGCAAGACCAGATAGGTGAAATAAAAGCGCCACGAGGTGGTGATCGGCTTGGGATCGTCGAGGAAGATCGTGAAAAAGAGAATCAACACACCCACGCCGGTGGCCTGCAAGACTTGCAGCATTTCCCGCAAGCGCGATTTGCGGTAGGGATCTGAGTAGAGTCCGCCGATCCCGTACAGCGCCACCCAATACATCGCAATGATGCCTGCATTGCGCAATTGCATCAGGGCTTTTTGGTCGCTGTAGGAAAATGTATCCGCCTCAAACACGTAGCGTCGCATGAGGAAAAACAGCATCCACACCCCAAATGAGGCGATGACATCGAGTGCAAAATAGAGAAATGCCTTGGCGGTGCGGTTCATTGGTTGCTCAATTCTCCCTGATCACCCTGATGTCGTCAAACTTGATATACCCCTCATCACCCCCGCCATCTGCCCTGATCCACAGCCAAAACAAGGTGGCCGGCCCGTTGGCATTGATGATGGCGCGCACCTCCGTGATCAAGTGTACATACACGGTGTTCCAGTTGCCATTGGGGCTCACCGTGAGCACATCTTGCCGCAACACACCGGAAATCGACTGGTAGATGAGACCGACCGAAAAGGGAATCGTGTTCTTGTAGGTGATTTCTGCAAAGATGTTGCTGCTCTGCGTCGTCTGGAAAGGAGTGGAATTGATGGTTTCAAAATACCTCCTTTGGGCTGTGAAATCGACGTAGCCGATTCCTGTACCATGAAAGACGTCGGTGCTGCGTAAGTCAAAGAAAGCCGAGGAGTCTGAGGGGAGGCCCGACGAAAAAGGCACAAAATCGATGGAGCCACCGTCAAAGTGCTCGTCGAGCGATGTGATGTACAGCCCCGGGTCCACGTAGTGAAAACTGGGGGTCACCACGTGCGTGTCGCCAGCGGTGGCCTGCCAGTCAAAGGTCACGCGGTCCCAAAAAGGGTAGGGGATCTGGAAGCTGGATTGCCCGCTTTCATAGATGCCGCCTTCCATGAAATAGTCGCTGCGCTTCAGGTCCAGCACGGGCACCACACGACCGAGCGGGAACGCCTCAGGATCGGTTTGGTAGGCCCCTTGCAAGAAACCGGCATGGTACAGCCATACATTGCGGATTCCAGCTTTGGTTGCAAATCCGGTGGCCTCGTCGATCACTACCTGTGGCTCTTGAATGGATATGTAGGCGGGCAATTCCTCGGCAGGATTGATCAAGTCGCATCCCGACAAAAAAATCACTGCCACAGGCACAAGCAAGGCACATGCAGTTTTCAGACGATGCATAGCTGGTTGATTTTTTCCATGATCAAGTAGGCCGTGTCCAAGGCGGCGGTGGCTTGCTCCAAGGTCACCGGCGGCTCGGTATCGTTGTTGATCGAGCGGGCAAATTCCTCAAATTCCATTTTGATCGAGTTCACGGGCATCACCTTGGGGTTTTCAAAGGTGAGGTATTTGGTCGAATCGCCCGATTTGAACTCGATTTTGTTCTTGTCGGCATCGGGCGTGCCCTCGCCCTCGTTGATGTGGATGATCTCGCTGGTCTTGTTGAGGAAGTCCACCGAGAGGTACATTTTTCTTTGGAAGAGGCGCATCTTGCGCATGTTGCGAAAGGAGATGCGGCTGGCGGTGAGGTTGGCGGTTGCGCCGTTGTCAAACTCGATGCGGGCGTTGGCGATGTCGGGTGTCTCGCTGATCACAGCCACGCCGCTGGCACTGATTTTTTTCACGCCGGCGCCTACGAGCCACAAGATGATGTCGATGTCGTGGATCATGAGGTCGAGCACGACCGAGACGTCGGTGCCACGGGGATTCCACTGGGCGAGACGGTGAGATTCGATGAACATGGGACGCAATTCCTGGTCCTTGATGGACAAAAATGCAGGGTTGAAGCGTTCCACATGGCCGACCATCGCCTTCACGTTGGCTTCGCGGGCGAGGCGCATCAGGGATTTGGCCTCCTCGACGGTATGTGTGATGGGTTTCTCGATGAAAATGTGCTTGAACCGCTTGAGAGCGGCCTTGGCGCATTCATAGTGGGACACGGTCGGCGTCACGATGTCCACGGCATCGCAGGCCTCGATCAAGTCGTTCATGTCGTCCCACATCTTCACTTCATGCTCCTTGGCGACGGCAGCGGCCCGCTCTGAATCGCGGTCGTAGATGCCTACCACTTCATATTCTGCAATTTCTTTGAGTAGACGCAGGTGAATGCTTCCAAGGTGGCCCACGCCAATGACGCCGATTTTTATCATGTTACCCCTACTTTGATTTCGTGCAAAAATACCACATCCCCTTGCAATTGAAAATCCATTTACCCACTCAGCTTACATAGTATGTATGATAATGGACAAAGGCCCCCAAAAATCTTCCTAAATTGCAGCGATGATCGACAGCTATAAGCACAAGGGGATGCGCGAAAAACTCATTCGCGCCATGATGGAAAAGGGCCTCAAGGACGAGGCCGTCATTGCCGCGATGCGCAAGGTGCCTCGGCACGCCTTTGTGGAGAGCGCCTTTACCGAGGCTGCCTACGAGGACAGGCCACTGCCCATCGGCGATGGGCAAACGATCAGTCAGCCGCTCACCGTGGGTTTCCAAAGCAGCATGTTGGAGCTCAAACCCGGCATGAAGGTCCTCGAAATCGGCACCGGATCGGGTTATCAGGCCGCTGTGCTCTGCGAAATGGGCGCAAAAGTGTTCAGCATCGAGCGCATTCGCACCCACCACCTCAAGGCAGCTGCCCTGCTCGAGGAACTGGGCTACAAGCTCAGGCTCAAATGGGGTGACGGTTCGCAGGGATGGACCCAATATGCGCCCTACGACCGCATTTTGGTCACTGCCGCGAGTCCGTCGGTGCCCGAGTCCCTCAAAAAACAGCTCTCGATCGGCGGCAAACTCATCATTCCCGTCGGCGACATGCAGTTGCAACAGATGGCCGTGGTGACCCGCAAGTCGGAGACGGAATGGGAAATCGCCAAAAACGGCAGCTACCAGTTTGTACCCCTGCTCGGCAAGTTTGGATGGGCCGAAGACGAGCGCTGACCAGCCTGTTTAGGACCCAACGGGAAATCAGGGCTTGTGGATAAGTTTTTTCGTGGCGGGCACGTCCTTGGGTTCCGCCATTTCCCAATCTCTATTTTCGCCAATTCCTTCACAAACGGTTGACTTTGGGAAACGAATGCTTAAATTTCGTTCAAGAAATTGGTAGTCAAGAAACGATTATGAGAAAAACCTTTACCCTACTATTGTTTGTTGCGGTTTTGATCGGGGCCTCCAAAGCCCAGACCGACTGTGGAGGTGGCCGATACATCAGCGAGGTATTCCCTGGCGTGGTGCGCACCAACAACATCACCTACGGATCCAACATCAACTTGGCTGGGCAGACCCAGTCCTTGGAGATGGACATCTGGGAGCCGCAGGGTGACTTGGAGCCACTGCGACCGATCTTGGTGATGGAGCATGGGGGCAGTTTTGTGGGCGGATCCAAAGACGCTGCCGACATCGCCTCGGTGGCCGACCCGCTTACCAGGCGTGGCTTTGTGGTTGTATCGATCGAATACCGCCTTGGCATCGCCGGGATCCCATTTCCAGGACCCACGGCGACCACTGCCTCGACCGCTGTGTGGCGTGCTGTGGCCGATTTCAAGGCTGCCGTTCGCTTCATCTACAAAAGTGCCCAAAACGGAAACCCCTACCGCATCGATACCAACCGCTTGTATGTCGGCGGCGTTTCAGCAGGTGCGGTTTCTGCCTTGCACTATGCCTATTTGGACGATATCAACGAGATGCCTAGCTACATCGATACGACGCTGGCAGGCACCGGCGGCGGCATTGAGGGCAACAGTGGGAATCCTGGCTATAGCTCCAAGGCCTATGGTGTCATCAATATCTGCGGCATGCTTGCCGACACAGCTTGGATGTCGCCCGGTGACGAGCCACTCGTGAGCTTGCATGGCACGCCGATGGCGGAAGGCGCGAGCGAGG